>OMQI01000062.1 GCA_900313185.1 uncultured Rhodospirillaceae bacterium | reverse complement strand
TCTTCCATAACCGCAGTATAGCGCGAAGATTTAGGATTGTCTACATCTACCTGCTGACGCAGGTAGTGTTACGTTCGAACCATAAAATAACGGGGAAATGCAAATTTCCCCGTTATTTTTTTATAAGCTCATTAAATATCTACGAGCTTTGTTCCGAGATCCTCTCGTGAACTTAACTCCTCTCTTTTCGGCAGTATTCAAGGCTCCTGCAATAAGCCTTTCTCTACCTTTGAGGGGAATCGCTCCGAAAAATTCCTGCATACCGCTACTGGCAAAGTTGACATCGCCGGACGAGGTTAAATTGCAAAAAACCAAACCTCCGCGACTTTTACCTTCTTTCAACAGCAACGAAATCAGGTAATCAGCGACGTGCAAATCTCTTTCTTCGACCAAATTGATGTGCAAATTCTTTACGCAATACAGAGTTTCCAGAATTTCTTCGTCACTCATTTTCTTAGGGCAAGCGTCTTCAACGTACTCTTGCACCGCTTTAATTAAATAATTATACAACCGCATAAGCTTAAAAGTTAAAAGTAAAACAATGCAATTTTGATGTATTGCTTTTTTATTCTCTTGTCAAACAAAAATGTCTTGCTATCTACCCGATTATTTTTTATAAAAAAGAAACAGAAAGGATTTTTTTATGCTCAATATCGGTTGTCATTTATCGGTTTCCAAAGGCTTTCTAAATATGGGACACGAAGCATCATCCATTGATGCAAACACTTTTCAATTTTTTACCCGCAATCCGCAAGGAGGAAAGGCAAAAGATATCGATGAAAATGATGTTGCCGCATATAATGAATATGCCTTAATTCATAATTTTGCCAAGATTGTGGCTCACGCACCCTATACTTTAAATCCCTGCTCTGATAATCCGCAAACCCGTGATTTTGCCAAAATGGTTTTTATCGACGACTTAAAACGTATGGAGTTGGTACCGCATAACTACTACAATTTTCACCCCGGCTCACATGTCGGACAAGGTGCAAACAAAGGTATTGAAATGATTGCCGAATTACTCAACCGTATTTTACAAAAAGAGCAAACCACCACGGTTTTATTGGAAACGATGTCCGGTAAAGGCTCGGAAGTGGGGTGCCGCTTTGAAGAATTGGCAGAAATCATAAATAAAACAAATCTGAACGATAAATTGGGGGTATGTTTGGATACCTGCCACGTTTTTGCTGCCGGCTATGATATTGTCAATGATTTAGACGGTGTATTTGATGAATTTGATAAAATTATCGGACTTGAAAGGTTAAAAGCCATCCATTTAAACGACAGTTTGATGCCGTTTGCCTCGCATAAAGATCGCCACGCCAAAATCGGTGAAGGATTAATCGGGAAAGAAGCCTTGATTCGTTTCATTAATCATACCGTTGTCAAGAACCTGCCTTTTATTTTGGAAACTCCGAATGAGCTTGACGGCTATGCCACCGAAATAAAATTGCTGAAAGAAAACTATAAATAAAAAAGAGCGAAAGAAAGCTTATAAATCTTCCCATCGCCCTTTAATTCAGTAAGGATAATAATACCCGTATGGTACCCACGGGGTAAAGTATATCCTGTTCGTATCCTTGTCTTTGTTCACGGAATCAAGAATACTTTTGTTTATCACATAATCAAGCCGGTAGTTCAAATCCAAACTACGGGCATTGAAAAAGTACGGTGAAAGCGGATTAACTAACGTTATCTGATACTCTCCGCAACCAACGAGCCCACAAGTGACCATTATGGCACCCACTAAAAAAAGCATAAACTTTTTCATAAGTAAAACTATTAAAATATCCAACTTCTTATATCTGTTTCACATTATCAATGCCGATGATGACGCCTTGGGGGAGGCGGCGGTGGCGTCGGACGATAATAGCGATACGACGGATAATAGTAGTACCTTGGTAGGTACGGATACGAATAGTAATACGTACGTACATACGGGTACGAATAGTAGTACGAATAAACCGGCTCAGAGGCTACAACACCGCAAGATGCACAACTCGTAAACCCGAGGACTGCCACTATGGCAATCACAACGGAAATTAATAATCTTTTCATAGGCATAATTGTTAATGATTTGGTTTTTAGACTAACATCAAAACCATTATTTGTCCAGTTTTTATTTTATTTATCTTGCAGATGCTTTCACAAAATCAATATACGATTTGCCGTCAACCAATAAATCGACAATCATCGGCCTATATCCGTGTTCGTACGAAAATACCAGTTTTACATTTCCGGCATTGACTTTTTGGGTTAAAATTCCGGAATTTTGTTGTCTGATATAAAAATGATAAATCTGACTTAAGCTGAAAAACTTGTCCGATTAAGCCGATTACCCCCATAATCAAGAAAGCATAAACACAAGCCAAAACCTGCTTTAATATGTTTTTTTCTTTTTTCATTGCCCATATCAAAGCCAAAGCATTAGCAATCATCGCTACCAGAGCACCGCCTAACTTAACATTGTCCGGAATCAGCTCCCAATTGAAAGCTATCTCCGCAACGATTCCCAATCCTATCAAAAACGAAGCGAAATAAATCAGCACCGTCATCCAATAGTTTTCATCATAGACTTTTTTTTCTTGTTTTACGGCGGTATCCGTCATTTTTATTATCCTTGATTTTCTGCCTTGAGCATAACCTCTGGTGCTTCAATACCTAACAAATACAGCATCAGTGTTAAGACATCACGCACCAGTTTAGCCAATGTCAGACGAGATGATGCCAATTCTGCACTCTCGGCATTCATTACCGAGCAGGCATTATAAAATGTGCTGAAAGTTTGTGCCAAATTATACGTATAATCAGCAATAATACTCGGCTCTTTTTCATTATGAGCCCGCATAACCACATTATGAATTTGCGCCAACTTCAAAGCCAAAGTACGCTCTTCCGGCGCCTGTAATATAACTTTACCGAAATTAATGCCGTTTGCCTTTGCCTTACGCAACACCGAATTGATACGAGCTATTGCATACTGAATATAAGGGCCGGTTTTACCCTCAAACTTGGCAAAATCATCGAGTTCAAATATATATCCCGAAACAATGGTGTTTTTCAAATCTTGGAATTTAATTGCCGCCACTGCAATTTGCGAAGTCAGTTTTTCGATTTCTTTTTCACCGTAACCTTCCACTTCACCGGCCTTAGGCAATGATTGACGCACCTTATCTTTAGACATTTCAATCAAAGTTTCCAAATTCATCACCCCGCCGTCACGAGTTTTAAATGGCTTTCCGTCTGCACCATTTACTGTTCCGAAAACAATATGTTTAAGTTTCACATTAGGAGCAATTCCCAATTTTTCGACTACTTCAAACACTTGCTCAAAGTGCAAAGCCTGACGACTGTCAGTAAAATAAACGATTTCATCTGCGCTAAATTCATCATATCGCATTTTAATGGTAGCAATATCGGTTAACTGATAACCGAAAGCCCCGTCACTTTTCACCATAATAACCGGTGGCTTCGGTTTATTACTTTCTTCCAAACGGATAATTTCCGCACCTTCGTCTATTTCGGATACTCCTTTCTCACGGGCAATTTTTACAATTTCTCCGCAAGTTTCGTGTGCGTCGCTTTCACCCCACCACAAATCGAAATTAACATCTAACTGCTCATAGTTTTCTTTAATGGCTTTTATCGATTCGCTGCGCAAATGTTGCCAAGCTTTGCGATATTGCGGATTTCCGCCTTGCAGTTCGGCAGTTATTTTACGGGCGTCTTCTTTTGCCGTTTCATCTTCTTTGCACCGAATATTGGCACGTTTGTAAAACTCGGTGATTTGTGCAATATCGTATGATTCGACTTTATCCAAATTACCGTCGGTTTTGATGATTTCCGCCAAAATCATTCCCATCGGCGTTCCCCAATCGCCCAAGTGAACATCGGCAATAACTTCATTACCGACAAATTTTTCAATCCGCCGTATCGATTCGCCGATAACCCCCGAGCGCAAATGTCCGACATGCATTTCTTTGGCTACATTCGGACCGCCGTAATCCAAAACAACCTTGTGCTTATCATCAACTTCTCCGCAACCTAAACGCTCATCGGCTGCCATTTTATCGGTATTTTGTGCAATAAATTCATTTTTGAGTTTAATATTTATAAACCCCGGACCATCTACCGAAACGGCATCGATAAAATCAATCTTTTGTAATTCTTCGGCAATCAATGAAGCGATTTCTCTCGGATTCTTATGCGCTATTTTAGCGAGCGCCAATGCTCCGTTACACTGAAAATCACTTAAATCCGATCTGTCGGAAACTTTAACAAACGCAAATTTTTTATCCAAACCATTTTTTTCAAAAACAGCTACTAATGCACTGTTCAACTCATTTTCCAGCAATAAATTCATTTCTTTATCCTATTATTTTACACATCTGTAATACGCATGACTCGGTAGCAACAATCTGCCGTCAAAATGGCGTTTTTTCACCAATTCGGCCTTATTTCCGGTTTCGTGTTTCTGGCATTCTTCATCTGCCATTTTTTGCAAAGTTTCATCATCGGTTAACAGCGGATTATAACAAATTACCGGCTTTTGAGGTGTAGACGGCCCAACATATAAACGTGCGGCATCTTGTCCCGGATTACGCTGTCTGTCGACAAACGGTTGCAAAATTCCGCATCCGCTTAAAAAAAGCACAAATAAACTCATAAGTATTAATTTTTGACTAGACAATTTCAAAAACTCCATTAAATTATAAACGTTAGTTTGGTATAATATACAAAGTTTATTAAAATGAAAAGCGAAAATGAATATATTGGTGATGATAAATTTCAAAAATTTTTAAATCACTATAATTGTGAAACCCCGTTAGATGTCGTAAAACTGCGTTTTGCCGGTGCAATTTGCAGCCCGAATGCTGATTTGCGACCTACAGATGTTATTTCTTCTTTATGGGAAGAAAATAAAACTCCACGCTTGGAAACCAAAGCAGAAGCCGATTTGTTTTTCAAATTTTTTATGGGATTGTGGGATGAAATGTTTAATTTGGTGGAAAAAAACAAAATCACCCTGCCCCGTTTCGATAAAAAAGATGACATTCAAAAAATCTGCCAAATGCGCTTCGAACAACTGGAACTCGGTTTTGTAGAAGGCTTTTGGGGTGGTTTGCAAGACTTAAAAATTCCGGCATACATTGCCGAAGTTGTGGATTCGCTTAGTCGTGTTTCTATGTTATACAAAGATTTAGCGCAAAAATCACAATCGCAAACAAATAATAAAAATATATTTGACGCCTTAATTGATTGTGATAAGATGGCTGACAAATCGTTGAACTTTTTGATTGAAAATTATGCATTACCGCATATTGAAGAACTCAAAAGAACGGTTAATTGATTTAAGAGGTATATAAATGAAAAAGTTTGTTTCTGTTTTTTGTTTGATATTTTTTGCCGCATTTACTGCCAAAGCCGATAAAGTAGATTTGAGCAAAATCGAGGATTATCTCAATAATTTAAAATCCTTGCAGGCCGGATTCGTGCAAATGGCCAGCAACGGCGGTACGGCCGAGGGCAAACTTTATATTTCCAAGCCGAGCAAAATTCGTATGGAATACACTTCCCCCGAACCTCTGCTGATTGTCGGCAACGGTGATTACATCATTTATTATGATAAAGAATTAGACCAGATTACCAATATTGATTATAAAGACATTCCGGCAACGGTTATTCTCACCAAACAGATAAAGTTTGATAACGAAAATCTGAAAATCACCGATTTATATAAAGACAGCGGACAGACTTCCATCACGGTAGAAACTCCGAAAACTCCGGGAGTAAAACCGATTACCTTGATTTTTGATAATGAACCGTTGCGCCTGAAACAATGGAAGGTTATTGATCAGCAAAATATAGAAGTAACCATTTCGTTATTTGATGTTGAACAAGATGCTGACTTAAGCGACAGCTTATTCAAATTTGATAAAAAACCATCCGGCTCAGGTTCAAAAGCAAAACGCAAATAGTCTGTTTGTTGCATTTAGCATCCCTGTTATTCTGTAACATTTTCAATATTAAAAGATATTGGATTGTTTTTTTTCACTTGCATTTTGGTATGTTTCATTTAATATGACTTTTACAGACGAGAGGTCGTCTGCGGAGTATCACAACTCCTTATGCTAAATTTAACTCCTCATAACGGGGAGCTTGCCTAATATATTGAATAAGCAAGACTGATTGCATAACAGTTGTGAACTCCCCGACTTAAAGAGATTTAAGTCGGTTTTTGTTTTAAAAGCAAATTAAGGAGTTTAAAACTATGTCAAAAAATCACGAATATTTTATGGATAAGCAAACAATGCTTGATATCGGTCTGGCT
>OMQI01000052.1 GCA_900313185.1 uncultured Rhodospirillaceae bacterium | reverse complement strand
TCCTGTCGTGCAAAATCACGATATTCTTGATAACCTTTATTCCACGCATTATTAAATCGCAAATTTTGTATCATTATCTTTTCACCTTATCATATATAATGTTATAGGCATAATATTTTTTTACATATAATTTGTTGGAAAGTATGATTTTGCAGTAATTTATACACATATATCCAATATGTACTTGAAAGTATCAAAAATATAAAATCGGAAATTTCCACTCTTAAATGTAACGTATCTGAAATTTTCCACCATATTATTACACAGAAAACATAGATAATGCTACCTATATCCCTAAGCTTCAGAGTATATACAATGGAAGTTATCAGCGAAATCATCGCTATTGAACCGATATAGTCAAAATATTTAAAGTAAATATTTCCTATAATAGATACAATTCTTTTAATAATCTTCATAATTGCCACCATTATTTCTAATACTGTTTATAAAGTCATTTACGGCAGATGAACCGATATTAGTAAATCCCTCAACCATTTTTCTTCTAACAGAATACATATCATTTAACCCGTGCATTTTAGTGTTTATTTTATTTCCGGTTAAATTACCGGCGGTACTGAATGCGATATTCTGCGCATAGTCCCAAGGATTATTATTGTCAGTAATGCCTATACCTCCAATAACACCATTGGCAATTGCGGTTCTTGGCCCTGCAATAGCTAAATCACGAGTGGTATGATAAACTTTATCAAACATATCTATTCTGTCTTTTGCTTTGAATGGCTTAATAGGTGAAACGAGTGCTCCGCCGACTTCCGCTAAACTTGATATAGCCGGATTGCGCTCATACCAGTTTTGCAACTCCTGTCGTGCAAAATCACGATATTCTTGGTAACCTTTATTCATTTCATACCACAATATTTTATCCTATATTATTTATTCAATTCTCTAATCATTTGTCCGACAGTTCCATCGGTTAACGGTGTCCAGATATAAATCAAGTAGAGAAAAGATATTATAAAAATTAGAGTTTCTTGCAGACCTTTGCTCATTTTTTTTCGGTAAAAACAATAAATAATAAATAAGTTAATAGGATACCAAGTAAATAATACTCCTAACCAATCTCTAAGCACTACAGCAAAGTAACACATGGCTCCGCTAAAAATGAGAAGAGATATATCAAATAGAGGATTTCTATATATCTTTACGAGTATTGATTTTATTTTTACCATTCATCATCCTTTCTCCAACTGTTTATTTGA
The DNA here is from genome assembly GCA_900313185.1 of uncultured Rhodospirillaceae bacterium. Classification (GTDB taxonomy): domain Bacteria; phylum Pseudomonadota; class Alphaproteobacteria; order RF32; family CAG-239; genus RUG410. The sequence goes on along the minus strand of OMQI01000052.1, from coordinate 2,308 downwards.
TTTGTTAGGCTGTTGGCTCCCATTTTTGTAAGTGCACGAGCTGATTTCGACAATCCAAAGGATAAATTTTTAGCTCTATCTTTTAAGAAGTTGTTTGTTTTGTTTTCTAAAATGCCACCGACCTTTTCACCAGTAACACTTCCTGCTGTATTTAAGCCTATATTTACTGCATATTCCGTCGGATTGTTTGTGTCAGTCATGCCAACTCCACCTATTACACCATTAGTCACAGCGCCTCTCATTCCAGAAAACGGCTTAATAGGTGAAGCGAGTGCTCCGCCGATTTCCGCCAAGCCTGATATTGCCGGATTGCGTTCATACCCGTTTTGCAACTCCTGTCGTGCAAAATCACGATATTCTTGATAACCTTTATTCCATGCATCTGCAAAGCTTTCGCCATTTACATCATACCCCGAAGCACGTCTGATACCTTTAGCCATAACTCTGCCGGTTCCGCCGACAGCGCCGAATGCTTCATCGCTCCAACCTAAAGCGATACCTTGCGCAGTGTGGTTAATGCCATCGGTAATTTCTTGTCCGATTCTGCTAGCGTTTTGTTGTGTTACCGAATTTTGCTGAGCATTGCTACCAATGTAATTACCATTGTCATCATAGCTTGCATACTCTTGCTCACTCATCGGTTGTTGCATTTGCTGTTCATTTAAGGCTTTTTGTTGCTTTAATGCATCGATTTGCGTTTGCGCATTAACATCATAAGAAGTTCGTGTTTGCAACTGTCTTATTTGATTATCAATATCATTATTCATTTGTGCAAAACGCATATTTCGCCCCAGTGTTTTCCTTAATTCATTTGTCATTATATCCTCCTTGTTTTATTATTGCAACTAAAAATGAATTTATTTCAGGAAATACATGTATAAGATAAAAACAATTTAAAGTCAATAAACAAATAATAAAAATATTATACAATAAATAAATATCACATAAAATCAATTAATTGATATGTAAGAAATCTAAATAAAATCTGTTGATAAATTTATTAAAAAAAGGGGAAAATCAGAATCGTCTCGTTTAAGTTAACTTGCTCATCGGGGAACTTCGCCCGTCGTTAAAAATATCTCCACCGGAGATTTTTTTCACCTCCGGCTCCCTCCCCTAGGGTCGGTCGTTCGAACCTGTTTCAATGCACAAAAAAGCGGTGAGTACACTTACCATTGGTACTCGTTTCGTAAGCTCTGCCATCGCTAAAGCTCGGCAATCGCTAACTGCACTTCGGACACTCGGTTTCTAATTTCAAAGTCTGCGCTATCGCTTGCCTTTTCAATAAGAACCCTCGCCCCACACAACAAAAAAAACCGCCATTAAGGCGGTTTGTTTTGTTGGTGGGCGATGAGAGGTTCGAACTCCCGACCCTCTCGGTGTAAACGAGATGCTCTTCCAGCTGAGCTAATCGCCCGTACCATCAACACGGCTTTTTATACACGCTTATATTTTATAAATCAAGCATTTTTTTTAAAATTTTACATATTTTTTATTTTATTCCGTATTTTCAATAGAATACTTATTTTATATCGTTATTTTTTTTTGTTGTTTACTTTTAAAATAAATCATATATAAAGTCAAAAAAAACACATCGGAGAAAAAATGATTAACGATTTGACTGTGGGACACCCGCTGAAACTGATTATAAAATTCGCCCTGCCTTTGCTTTTGGGCAATCTGTTTATGCAACTCTATCAGGTTTCCGATATGATGATTGTCGGACATTTAATCAGTGTCAACGCCTTAGCAGCCATCGGTGCTTCTACTCCGATTTATATGGTATTTTTAATGATTGCATTTGGCTTTACCGGTGGTCTTACGGTTATTACAGCCCAACGTTTCGGCGCTCATGACGAAGAAGGAGTACGGCGCTCTGTATTTCATTGTATGTTGGCTGCTTTGATTTTAAGCGCAATATTGACAATCGTTTTACTGCTCTTTTTACCCCTTATACTCAAATTGATGAATATGCCGCCGGAAATATTTGATGACGCATACGATTTTATGTATGTAATCGGTTGGAGTACGGCTCTTATTGTTCTATATAACCTTTTATCCGGATTTATCCGTGCTTTGGGCGACAGTAAAACTCCGCTGTATTTCCTGATATTTTCTTCGCTCATTAATATCGTTTTGAACTTTATTTTTATAAATAACTTCAAACTCGGGGTTGTCGGCTCGGCACTCGGCACATTGGTATCAAACGGTATTGCCTTATGTGCTTGTTATGCTTATATGTGGAAAAAATTTCCGCTTTTGCGCCTGAAAAAAGAATATATGCACTATGACTCGCAAATTATGAAAG
>OMQI01000010.1 GCA_900313185.1 uncultured Rhodospirillaceae bacterium | reverse complement strand
CATTTTCCAACTTATCCGCAGTTCCTGTCTTTCCGATTACCTGATAACCTTCCACATTGGCACGCTTACCGGTTCCTCTCACCACTACGGCACGCAACAATGAACGCATAGACTCGGAAGTTTGTTCTGAAACGACTCTTCTCGCTTTATGTTTCGAATCTTCCAACAAAGTCGGTTGACGATACAATCCCCCGTTCACGACCGCCGAAAATGCAGAAATTATATGCAACGGAGTTGAGGAAATACCATAGCCGTAACTGATGGTCACCATTGAAACTTCACCCCAACGTTTTTCACTCAAAAATTGCGGTTTGGCAATTTCCGGAAGTTCAAATTCTTCCAATGCCTTATCCATATTTATACTTTGCAAAAATTTGCGCTGAAACTTTTTACCGACTAAAGAAATTTCCAGAGAAGAGCCGATATTTGACGACTCCACCAAAATATCTTCCGGCGTCAAACGACCGTGTGAACCGTGCGGATCGGTTACCCGCAGACGACCATAGTGCACCGGATGCGATGTATCAAATCTGTCGGTTACTTTTACTTTTCCGCTTTCCAAACTCAAAGCCGTATTGAATACCTTAAACACGGAACCGGCCTCATAAATACCTTTAGTGGCAAAATTGAACATCGGTCTTTCGGCAACTTCCACATTTTCATTCGGATTGAAATCTGGAACCGACGTTAACGCCACCACCTGTCCGTTTTTCACGTTCATCAAAATGGCAGCGGCACCCTCGGCATTGAATTGTTTAACACCGGCCAAAAGTTCATCTCGGATTTTGTTTTGAATACCTAAATCAACCGTCAAATGCAATGGTTTGGTTGAAGTGGTAAGACGTTCATTCATATATTTTTCCAATCCGGATATACCTTCATTATCCACATTGGTTTTTCCCAAAACGTGTGCAAATAAATTTTTGTGCGGATAAATACGAGTTTCGCAATTTTCAAATTCCAACCCCGGAATACCCAAATTATTAACTTGCATCTGTTGTGCCGGAGAAAGATTGCGCTTCAAATAAATAAAAGCACCTCGACGACTTAATTTTTTTTCAAACACTTCATACGGCACTTCCGGAAACACATAATTCAATTTTTCGGCAACATCCTGAGGATTCTTTATTTGTTTGGTGTTTGCATACAAATTGACCGTAGGCAAAGACGTGGCAATAATTTCGCCGTTACGATCCAAAATATCGGCTCTTTTTACCGGATTTTTGAAACGAAAAATATCCGCATCTGCCGATTCGGATATTGCCGTATCAATATTTATACCATTTCCCAAACAAACATAACTTACACGGATTCCCAAAACCAAATAAGCCAAAGCAAAGCAACATAAAGCCACAATCGTACGACTGCGACAAGTCATAACATTATCGCTTTCGGTGGTATAACTTTTCGAAGAAATCGTGCCGCGAGCAATCTTAATCTCCTGCCCCGGCAGATAGAAGTTTTCATTATTACGCTTGGAAAAATTAACGTTAAAGGCCATTTTAATTCTTCTTAACTTCTGCTTTTACAAGTGTTGTCAATCCCTTTTTATCAGAGCGCATCAAAACCGGTGCACTCTCATCTTCATAGTTGAAGTGTAACGCAGAATAGTTAATAATTTGTTCAGGCTTTGCATTTTCTAAAGATAATTGTTCAGAGGCAAGTTTACGTAATCTGTCCGGTGTATTATAGTGGCTCCATTCCGCTTTCAAAACGTGAATTTGGGCAATATCATTTTGAATATTGGAGTTAATTGTGGCTAATTTACGTTCCAATACCTGCACTCTGTTTTTGAGCACCGATGAACCTAAAGCCACCATAAGAGTAAGCGTCAGCCACAAACCAAACATCGTTATTTTAAACTTACCCATCTTTTGTTATCTCCTCACCGCATATCTTAATTTAGCTGATCTGGCTCGCGGATTATTGCAGCACTCGTCAGCTATCGGCACAATTGCCTTGGATACCTCGCAAAATAAGCTGTTATCCTCTGCCAATTCCGGCGCATATTTAGAAATTCTTACCTTCTTACCGCCGTTTTCTTTCATAAAATTCTTAACAATACGATCTTCCAGAGAATGAAAATCAACCACCACCAATCTGCCACCTTTAAGCAAACGATTCGCAGCCCCGTTTAAGCCTCTTTCCAGTTCTCCGAGTTCATCGTTTACGGCGATTCGCAAAGCTTGAAAAGTCCGTGTCGCCGGATCAATTTCTCCCGCCTTGCGATGAATTACCGTATAGATAATTTCTGCCAATTCGGTTGTGGTTTCGATTTTCTTTTTACGGCGATATTCAACAATTTTTTGCGCTATCTGGCGTGATTTATGTTCTTCGCCATAATTGAAAATCATATCTGCCAATTCTTTTTCCGCCAACGAATTCACAATATCTTTGGCACTCATGCCTTCACAAGACATACGCATATCCAAATCAGCCTCTTTGCTGAAAGAAAATCCCCGATTCGCATCATCAAGCTGCATAGAAGATACACCTATATCAAACACAGCACCGTTTATCTTTTCAGAAATCAAATCGGCAAAATCGCCGAATTTTCCGGCTCTGAACTCAAAACGTTCGCCATACATATTTTTTAATTCATTAGCTCTGATAATCACATTCGGATCTCTGTCCAAAGCGATTACTTTACAAGGAGCTTTATCTAAAATAGCCGCACTGTACCCACCGTTACCGAAAGTCGCATCAACATAAATTTCGCCTTTTTGCGGATTTAAATATTGCAAAACTTCCTTTAGCATAACCGGTATATGTCTTGCTTTTGCCGCTACCATTATTTTTCATCCTTATTAACCTTCAAAACCGGACGATTTTTCATAACTTCGGCTCTGATACGAGCTTCTTCCTTTGCCCAATTTTGCGGATTCCAAATCTGAAATTTCCGACCTTTTCCGACAAACACCGCCGTATCGGTTATACCGGCATGTTTCAACAGCTTTTCGCTGAGCATAATCCGTCCGGTACTGTCAAACGTAAAACGCTTGGCATCACCGAAAATCAAATTCGTCAGATTATCTTGAGTTTCCGAAAAAAAGTCGGTGGCATCTTCAATCACATTAGCCAATTTATCCAAAGTTTCTTCCAAACACCCTTCAATGCAAGGTGCCGAAAGACTCCTGTAACACACAATTTCCGTTGATAATTCTTTAACTATTGCCCGGTAATCTGCCGGCAAGGAAACACGACCCTTCGTATCTACCTTGTTGATGACCGTATCCATAAACAGGAAAACTTTTCTCATCGCAGCACCTTTTGACAATTATCTCATATCAAATGGTATAACATGGTAAATTATGGGATTCAATGGGAATTTTTAGTATTTTTTTAACTGTTCTCGTTTTGTTCTTTATTTTTCTTGCAATACACAAAAATATATCGCAATATCAAATAGATAGTGTGACGAGATTTTTTTTGATTTTTTTATGTTTTTTTAACAATGATTGTTAACAAACTTTTTTTTAAACAAAAAAGGCCTTCCGAATCGGAAAGCCTTTTTTGTTATCTGACGATATTATTACATACCGTTTCCACCGTTTGCTTTAGGATTAACCCAACAAGCCCCGTTCAATTTTCTGCCGGTGCCTCTCACATCAACGGAAGAACCTACTCTCTTACCGCCTTGAGCAACAGCGTCTGTCAAATCGCCGTCGTGTACATCAGATGTTCCTTGTCCCATTACAACTTTTGTGTTGCTATATACAGCCTGAGCATTGCCATCAACTTTTTCCAATTCTCTGACTTGAACCGAACGAACACTGGCGTCAACCGGCTCAGGATTGGTAACCGTAGTAACAACGGCATCTTCTCGCTGAATTTCGGTAACTTGTTCCGTTTTAATTTTAAGAGCTTTCTTAACGGCAGTAACACCTTTCTTCCACATACTAACACCATCATTACAATCCGGACCGAATCCCCAGAAGCTGTTTCCGGTTACTTTAGCGGAAAATTCTTTACCGACACCTTTACCGGTATTCAAATCAATACGATCTAAGTTAGCATTCAGTCTTTCGGCAGGAATCTCAACTTTCTCACCGCAACGCAACATTTTAAACATTGCCTGCATTTCTTCCTGATTGCTGGCATATGCCGGCATACCATTGGCATCGGTCACGGTAATAAGAGTGCGAACTCCGTCAACAACCGGACCGTTCTTTGCCTTCTCGGAATACTCGACCAACTTAATGTATTGATACATAACCTGATCATCCGTCTTTCCGGCAAACAAGGTAGGATCGGCTTCACGGGCATTGTGTAAGTTATTTATCATATCCTTATACATATCTTCAGGACTCTTGACTTCGATATGTCTTAAGTCGTCCGGATGACTGGCATTCCATTCTTCAAAAGCCTTATTTTGTTTGGCCAAGATACCCGTAATTTTACCGGCCTGCCAATTACCATCTTTATCAAACTTACCATAAATTTCTTCAAAGTGCTTTTGAGAAATACCGCTTTCTTCACTCCAAACCGGAGGATATGCGACATCAGCAACTTCCGCAGCCGGTTGAGCCTCTTCAGCAGCTTTCTTGGCAACTTTAGCTGTTTTCTTGGCAACCTTTTGTGCAGATTCGTTTGCCTGATCTTGCGGAGCCTTACCGCCTTTTACATCTGCATCTGCGCTGGATTCCAGCATATTATAGACTTGCCAAGCAGATGCTAAAGCAGCAATGGTAAGACCAATACCCATTCCCCATTTAGCATTCTTATAAGCTGCACGATTTTCTGCATTATCTTCAAGTTTCAAATCCTTTCTGGTATCTCTGAGATTCAAAGCCTGACTGGTAACAGAACCAACTGAACGTGTAATCGCTCCACCGATTCTGGCTGCCACTGCATCAACGCCGGTAACAAGTCCTGTTCCGAGAGCTCCCAAACCACCGGCGACCAAAACTCCGGCTGCTGCTCCGGTATAGGCTCTGTTCTTATAGCGTTTCCATTCTTTCTCATCAGATTTGATGTCTTTCCAAGCCTTACGCAAACCGTTGAATGACAAACCGAATTTATAATCATCGTAATTACGACCTTCTTTCTTGGCGTGACGCAACATCTTTCTGCGTTTTTCTTCAATCGGCCAACCTAAAGCTCCCAATCCGGCATATACCGCATAAGCACCGACGGCAGCATAACCGACACCGGAAACAAAAGCCAATCCTGTAGCTATTGTTGCTGCTGTATCTGCAATCACACGAGCACGGTTATTAGCCACATATTCTTTTGCACCGGTCCATGCCTTACCCCAGAAAGATTTCATCTTTTCGCCAAAGCTCTTGTGATCTTCCTTGAAACCATCAACAACTTCTTTGGAGTATTGTTTTTTCTCAATATAACCGATAAAGCTCTCTGCAACTTCGGATTCATGTATTGCAGCACCGATTACTGCATCTTGAGATGCTTCGGCTTTTTCACCCTTATCCGACAAGTATCTGTCCAAGGCCTTTATGGAAGTTTGAGCATCTATTTTTGCTAATTCCTCAGCAGCGATTTCGCCGTCAATTTTACGGTTCAATACCGGAGTAATACCTACAACACCCATGGATGTTTTTGCAACGGAATCCGACAAATCGGCACGAAGTAATTTCAATCTGTCTTCTTCTTTTAATTTCATAAAGCTGAAATCGAAAGAACGTTCTCTTAAAACTTCGTTCTTGGCAATTTCCCAAATCGTTGCTTCCGATTTTGCACGAACTTCGTCACTTTCATTGCCTTTTTCATCAACGAATTTAATTCTGTCAAGCACATCGGCATTGTGTCTGCGCCAAGCCGGCCCTCTGTCATCATCAACAGCTTCAAAATCTTTATACGCATTTTTAATCCAAGCTCTGTTTCTTTCAACAGCTTCACTGTTCTCCGGCGGAATATTATCCTCACCTACGAAAACGATTTTTTCAACTTCTTTTTCCACGATCTTCTCCACTGGTTTTTCAACAATTTTCTTCGACAAGCCATCCAAATAATCATCTGCAGCATGAATGTGCGGATTATATCTTCCGGCTACTCTATATTTAGCTCTGTTCTCGGCCATATCACGAGCACGCATTTCTTTGAATGCCTCAACATCGCCCAAATCATATTCGTTCAAAACAGAATTATTTCCATCATTTTCTTTTATGTAGTTAATGGCATATTCCAAATCTATAAATCCCGAACGTACTATTTCTTCAGCACGCTCTGCCTTAAATTCTTCGGTATTGATTCTGTCCTTATACTCGGCGAGAACAGCGCTGTCTTGCGCATTTTCTTCCAGATATCTGACAGCACAATTCAAATCCTTCGGATTCAAGCTGTATTTCAAAACATTTTGACAGTGGTCAATTAATACCTTTTTGCCTTTCTTATGCGTAGGATCTCTTGTGGCACGTACTTTTTCCACAAACTCCTCGTATGTCTGCTCATCTAAGACATAACTATTCTTAGCATTTTTAACCATTTGAAAACTCCTTTAAGTGCATACTTTTTCATTATTTCTGGGGTGACTATACATCATTTTTTACTCTTTTGCAACACTTTTTTGTCAAAAAAAATACTTTTTTTT
>OMQI01000146.1 GCA_900313185.1 uncultured Rhodospirillaceae bacterium | reverse complement strand
CACCTGATTTTGATGAATATAAAATCATCGACGAGAGCGTAATCGCTGAAGATCAGATGGATTTTATTAAAGGAAAGGTGCAGTCGCATATTGATGCCGGAACGGCTACTCCGTACTTCTGTGCGTGGGCAACAGACGAATATCCGCATTTGGGTGAAAGTGCATATCAATGCGTGCGCCGATTTGCCGAAAAATATCTTGCCGCATCAAGATACAGAACAGAGTGCTAAATTAAAAAAAAAGAGTTTGGCTTGAAGGCCAGACTCTTTTTTTTGTAAATAAGGATAAAAATACTTGCAAATTAAAAATTAAAAATGTATATTTCGCACGAGTTTTGAGTGTTTGCATAAAAAACACATTCTATTATTTGGCGAATAAGGCCAAGAGGCAGTGCTGCCGAGGGTTTGGCTTTGTTCTTTTGAAACGAACAATAAAGGTTTAACCTTCTGTTGACGGGATTGAATTTTTCAAAAGAATTGTCGCAGAATCAATACATTAGAAGGATAAAATACATGACAGAGACTTATACGAGCAAAAAACGTGTAAGGAAAAATTTCGGCCGAATCGATGCCGTTATGGATATGCCGAATTTAATTGACGTTCAAACCGGCTCCTATAAAAGTTTTATCGAAAACGTTGACGTTGACGGTAATCATTGTGAGTTTGGTTTGGAAGAAGTTTTCAAATCTATTTTTCCGATTAAAGATTATTCAGGTAACGGAGAACTGGATTTTGTTAAATACGTGATGGAAGAACCGAAATATGACGAGGAAGAATGTATCAGACGTGATATGACCTATGCCGCTCCGATTAAGGCAACTCTTCGCTTGATTGTTTGGGACGTGGATGAAGCCAGCGGTTCGAGAACAATTCGTGACATTAAAGAACAAGATGTTTATATGGGCGATATTCCGTTGATGACCGAAAAGGGTACGTTTATTTTCAACGGTACCGAGCGTGTGGTTGTTTCACAAATGCATCGTTCTCCGGGCGTGTTCTTTGACAGCGATGGCGGTAAGACCATTTCCTCCGGTAAAAAACTGTTTTCTGCAAGAATAATCCCGTATCGTGGTTCTTGGTTGGATTTTGAATTTGATGCCAAAGATTTGGTTTATGCACGTATTGACAGACGTCGTAAATTGCCGATTACTTCTATTTTATATTCATTATATTCAAAAGAAACCGAAGAAAAGATAGCCAAACTTGCCAAAGAAGGTAAAACTATCGCTTTGGAAGATGTTAAGGGAATGGATAAGGAAGAAATCCTTAACTACTTCTATGAAACTGAAACATATATTGCCGAGAAGAAAAATTGGAAAATGAAGTTTGAACCTTCTCGTATGAAAGGTGTTAAGTTTGATTTTGCCTTGGTTAATGCTGCAAACGGCGAAACCGTATGGGAAGCCGGTAAGAAATTAACTCCGAGATCTGCTCAGAAATTAGCTGATGAAGGTTTGGAATATTTTGTTGTTTCCAAAGAACAGATGTATGGTAAATTCTTGGCTAAAAACATTGTGGTTGCCAAAACCGGAGAAATTTTGGCCGAGGCCGGTGATGAAATCAATGAGGAACTGCTTAAAGTTTTGACTGATAACAAGATTAAGTCGATTGACGTTTTGTATATCGACGGATTAAACGTAGGCCCGTACATTCGCAATACTTTGGCAGCCGATAAAAACTCTAATCGTCAGGAAGCTTTGTTTGATGTATATCGTGTAATGAGACCTGGTGAACCGGCAACGTATGAAGCGGCTGATGAATTGTTCAAGCAATTGTTCTTTGATGAAGAACGTTATGATTTGTCGGCGGTAGGTCGTGTTAAAATAAACGCTTCGTTACATATTTCAAAAGAAGAAGCTCCTGATAGTTGCCGTGTTGTAAGAAAAGACGATATTTTGCGTATTGTTAAAAAATTAGTTGATATTCGTGACGGTAAAGGTCAGGTTGATGATATTGACCACTTAGGCAATCGTCGTGTTAAGAGCGTCGGCGAGTTGATGGAAAATCAATATCGTATGGGCTTGCTCAGAATGGAACGTGCCATCAGAGAAAGAATGACTGCCGAAAGTTTGAATAATATTAAACCGCAAGATTTGATTAATGCTAAACCGATCGCTTCGGTTATCAGAGAATTTTTTGGTTCTTCGCAGTTGTCACAATTTATGGATCAAAATAACCCGTTGTCAGAAATTACCCATAAGCGTCGTTTGTCAGCTTTGGGCCCAGGCGGTTTGAGCAGAGACAGAGCCGGCTTTGAAGTTCGTGACGTACATCCTACGCACTACGGACGTATTTGCCCGATTGAATCTCCGGAAGGTCCGAACATCGGTTTGATTAACTCGCTTTCTACTTATGCCAGAGTTAATAAGTACGGATTTATTGAATGCCCGTACCGCAAAGTAGTAAACGGTGTGGTTACCGATGAGGTTGAATATTTATCCGCTGATGACGAAGGTGATGTTGTAATCGCCGAGGCAAATGCTAAAGTTAATGAAGACGGACATTTTGCTAACGATTTAATCACTTGCCGTCGTGGTGGTGAAGTTGAATTTGATAAACCTGAAAACATTAATTATATTGACGTTTCTCCGAAACAGTTGGTTTCGGTTGCAGCGGCGTTAATTCCGTTCTTGGAAAATGACGATGCTAACCGTGCATTGATGGGTTCTAACATGCAACGTCAAGGTGTTCCGCTTTTGCGCTCGGAAGCTCCGTTGGTAGGTACCGGTATTGAAGCAACCGTGGCAAAAGATTCCGGTGCTACTTTGGTAGCTAAGTATGACGGTGTTGTTGATGCTGTCGATTCAAATCGTATCGTTATCAGAAGCGAAGGTAATGATGCTAAAGGCGTTGGTGTGGAAATTTACAAACTTTCCAAGTTCCGTCGTTCTAACCAAAATACCTGCATCAATCAGGTTCCGTTAGTTAAAGTGGGTGATCATATTAAGAAGGGCGATATTATTGCCGATGGTCCGTGTACCAACATGGGCGAGTTGGCATTGGGTAAAAACCTTTTGGTTGCCTTTATGCCGTGGAACGGTTTGAACTACGAGGATGCTAT
>OMQI01000095.1 GCA_900313185.1 uncultured Rhodospirillaceae bacterium | reverse complement strand
TGAAGTTTGGACACGTGTTATGGGGTATCATCGTCCGGTATCTGAATTTAATCGCGGTAAAAAATCGGAATATTATTCTCGTAAATGCTTTGTGGAGGAAAAAGCAGTTTCTCACTTGGATAATAACAACGAAGCTGTTTGCTCTTGTGCTGCAGAATAAAAAAATGTACCTCCAGAAGCCTCGGAGCCAAGACTCCGGGGCTTTTTTTTATAATATTTGCATTTGCCAATTCGACTCCCTATATAAGATTTATAAGGAGTGATGAGAAATGAAACTGGATAAATATACTGATAGAAGCCAAGGTTTTTTGCAGGAAGCAGAAAAATTGGCATCACGCCATAATCACCAGTTTATCACTCCGGCACATCTTTTAAAAGTTATGCTGGATGATAATGAAGGTATGGCAGCTAATTTAATATCGCAGGCCGGTGCCAATCCGCAAAATGTTAAGTCGGAGGTTGAACTTGAATTAAGCAAGTTACCGTCGGTCGAAGGACAAGCGGTGCAAACCTCGGTTTCGCAAGACTTTATGCGGATGCTGGATACGGCGGAACAAATGGCGGAGAAAGCTAAAGATACTTATGTGAGCGTAGAACGTTTATTGCAGGCGGCATTGTTGCAAAAATCTTATGGTGTGGATTCGCAAAAACTTAATAAAGTCATAAACGATATGCGTCAGGGACGAACCGCCGATTCGGCAACTGCCGAAGATAGTTTTGAAGCTTTGAAACGTTTTGCGATTGATTATACGGAACGTGCGGCGCAGGGCAAAATAGATCCGATTATCGGCCGAGATGAAGAGATTCGCCGAACCATACAGGTTTTGTCACGTCGAACCAAAAACAATCCTATTTTGATAGGTGAACCGGGTGTTGGTAAGACGGCTATTGTCGAAGGTTTGGCGCAACGTATCATAAACGGAGATATTCCGAGTGCACTAGCCCACAAACGCCTAATGGCTCTTGATATGGGGGCTTTGATTGCCGGTGCCAAATATCGTGGCGAATTTGAGGAACGTTTGAAAGCGATTCTGCAAGAAGTTGAAGCTGCTAACGGGCAAATAATCTTGTTTATTGATGAAATGCATACCGTAGTCGGTGCCGGAGCTTCTGAAGGCTCAATGGATGCCTCCAATTTGTTAAAACCGGCATTGGCACGAGGAGAATTGCATTGCATCGGGGCAACCACTTTGAAGGAATATCAGAAATACATTGAAAAAGACGCCGCTTTTGCTCGTCGTTTTCAACCGGTATATGTCGGGGAAACCGATGTTGCGGATACGGTATCAATTTTGCGAGGTATAAAAGAAAAATATGAACTTCATCACGGTGTTCATATTTCCGATGCGGCATTGGTAGCGGCGGCAACTATGTCAAACCGATATATTTCCGACCGTTTTTTGCCGGATAAGGCAATTGATTTGGTTGATGAAGCCGCCAGTAAATTAAAAATGGCGATGGATTCAAAGCCGGAAGAACTTGATAAGCTTGATAGAAAATTGATTCAGCTTAAAATAGAACGTGAAGCTTTGCGCAAAGAAACGGATTCGGCGTCGGTAGACAGATTGCAAAAATTGGAAACGCAAATTACCGACATGGAAAAGAAGTCTGCCGAGCAGACCGAAAAATGGAATGCTCACAAGAGCAGTTTGATTGAGGCAAACAATTTGCGTGAAAAGATTGATGCGGCTCGAATTGAAGCAGAAAAGGCTTTGCGTAGCGGTCAGTTTGAGTTAGCCGGAGAATTGCAATATAAAGAAATTCCGGAATTGGAAAAACGTTTGCATACGTTACAGGAACAAAATAAAGGCAACAATTCGGTTGAAACGGTTACTCCTGATATGATTGCCTCTGTTGTTTCCAAATGGACGGGAATTCCGGTTGATAAATTAGTCGGCAGCGAGCGTGAAAAACTGCTCAATTTGGAGAAAAATCTGGCTTTACGTGTAGTAGGGCAGGATAGTGCAATAGAGGCGGTTGCCAATGCGGTTCGTCGTTCACGTTCCGGATTAAAAGATCCGAAACGTCCGATAGGTTCATTTTTGTTCTTGGGCCCGACCGGAGTGGGTAAAACAGAACTGGCCAAAGCTCTTGCCGAATTTTTGTTTGATGAAGAAAATGCTTATATCCGCATAGATATGTCCGAGTATATGGAAAAGCATTCGGTGGCTCGTTTAATCGGTGCGCCTCCGGGATATGTGGGCTATGACGAAGGCGGTGTTTTGACAGAAGCGGTACGTCGTCGTCCGTATCAGGTAATTTTGTTTGACGAAGTGGAAAAAGCGCATCCGGATGTCTTTAATTTACTGTTGCAAGTTTTGGATGAAGGTCATTTGACAGATGGTAAAGGTCGTACGGTA
>OMQI01000056.1 GCA_900313185.1 uncultured Rhodospirillaceae bacterium | reverse complement strand
CGTTGATTTAATGGGACCGAGTGTACGTGATAAAAACGGAAAGCGTATTGAGAAATGGGTTAAATTTACGGACTTTCGTATAAACGGTAGAAGAGTAATAAGTAATAAAGAAACTTTAGAAGGAAATAAATCGGTTTGGCACGATGAGCCGTATAAATATACTTTTTATGCGGAAAAAGATAACGTTTATGAAATTGTGTTAAAATGGCGCAAAAATTAAGGCTATTTAGTTAAAGGCCTGAGAGCATTGATTTTATTTACAATCTTTTTGTAAGAGTTTGTTTTTTTGTGTTGCTTTTAGGAGTTTTTTGCTTTACGTTATTTGCAGTGTGGCGGGGACTTGTCACGTAGTTTATGTGGTTTATTTATGATAAAAGCAAGTGTATTGAAATTCATTAATAGTGTTGAGCGAGTATTTCAAGATAAGTGTGCTCAAATTTTGATGATTGCTTTTTCAGTTATGTTCGGATTTGTTAAATCTTTATCCGATTTTGTGTATCCGGCGAATGCATTCAATATTGAAATTCCGTGTGTGATTGTATACGCAGAAATGTGTTATCTGCTGTTAAATTTTTTGTATTGGCTTATTTCACATAAATACAACGTTAAACCGGTAAAAATAAAAAATCCGAAGAGATTATGTTTCATTCTTTTTGGTATATTTATGGCGGTGTATGCGTTATGTTGGGTTACCTATTGGCCTGGGACGATGTTTATTGATAATATATGGATAATGAACTTTGGGATGATGATGGCCAGACAGCATCCGATTATATATGTTTCTTTTATATTATTTCTTCTTAAGCTGGGAGTGTGGTTGGGCGGTTTACATTGGAGCATAATCATATACACGGCTTTACAGGTATTGGCAACCAGCGCATTTATGGCGTCATTGTTTTTTTCGATATTTCAAAGAAGAATTCCTTATTTAATAAAAGTTTTGTTATTGGCAGTTTGTGTTGCCTTACCGATTTATGCCATATTTGCAATATCAAATACAAAGGATATATATTGGTCGCTGTGTTTATCCGGTTTTACGGTTTTGATATACAGGCTTCTTTTATCTCCGGAACAAAAGCAAAGCAGAAAGTTTTGGCTGTTGTTTAATATTTATCTTTTGGGAGTTGTATTACTTCGCAATAACGGAATTTATATAACCTTGCTTAATTTGGGATTTTTGCTGTGGCTGTTTCCCAAACAAAGAGAGATGCTGTATAAATCTATGGGGATAATACTGGTGGCATTTTGGTTGGTTTCTATGTGGTATAAATTGTTTGATATAGAGCCAATGTTTAAAGAAAAAGTCAATATACCAATTCAACAAATTGCAGCAGTGGTTATTAATGGCGGAGATTTAACTGATGAACAAAAGGACTTCATTTCTAAGGTTATACCGCTAAAAAGAATTAAAGTTCGGCACGATCCAAATAGTGTGGATACCATTAAGTGGGGACAATCAGGCTTTAGCTCAAGATTTTTAAATGCGCATAAATTAGAGTTTATGAAAGTGTGGCTTGAGCTTGCTTTGGCCAATCCTCAATTATATATAAAGTCTTATCTGCAAGCTGTGTATTGGTATTGGGCGCCAAGTGATATGGAAAATTTAAATCTTATATTGGATGTTGTTCCTGGGGTGAAATTTATTACCGAAGAAGCAAGAGCTTTCGTGTATGAACATGGTCTTATACATTGTGATTTTTATATTCCGATTTTGGAATGGTATTTATCCAAATATTACGAAACATCCTACAATTTTTGGCACGAAGGAAGTCTGTTTTGGATTGTATTCGGTTGTGCATTGTTATATTATCTTAAACGACGTAACTTAAAATATTTAATTATATATTTACCGGTTTTTTCGTTGTGGTTGACATTGATGGTGGCAGTTCCGGGGCCGTACTTCCGCTATGTTTTGTCATATATTTATTTATTGCCGTTCTTCATTGCTTTGTTGTTTACGGATGAAAACGAAAAGGGAGATAAAGAAGTGTATATATTTGATTAT
>OMQI01000142.1 GCA_900313185.1 uncultured Rhodospirillaceae bacterium | reverse complement strand
TTTTTTGTTCCGCACGACACCTTTAAAAACAAAACTGAAAAGGAAAGATTATCCGCACCCCAAAAACAGAATTATGTCAGAGGCAGTGTCGCACACATTGAACGAACAACAGCACAATCTACTACAGCTAATATACGATACGATAAAGCTCCGGTGGATGAAATTCTGAAAGCACAATCAAATTTTTCAGAGGAAAAATTATTGGACTACAAAAAAAACATTGTAAACAGTTACTCATTATCGGTCCGAGATTTACAACAATTATTACAAAAAGAATACGATGATGTTAATGAAGAAACCTTAAGAATGGAAGCCGCCTTAAGATACCTGAAAACAGCCTCTCCCGCTTACAAATTGGCTAATTTCCAATTGGAAACGCAAATATCACAAGATATGACAAACAGCCGGAAGCATTATAAAATGATTAAACAAAAATTTAGTGAAATCACTGAAAAACAAAAAAACAAAAGAATATATATCATTGAGGCTAAAAACAATTTATTTTGGATATATGAATTGAGAAATAAAGCAACAAATGGTTTCCGTGTAGGAGGAGATTATCACTTTAAAGATATAACTTATATCTCAATATTCGATACTGCATATAATCACTTGTTTTCATATTACCGGCAACATTTAAATATGCTGAAAAATCGCCGAATACCGGCACCGGACAGAACAGATGATTCTTATATAGACACTGAAACTGTAAAAATGTATCAACAACTGTTTGATGATTATATCAATGATCTCAATCGCATCGGAAAAGGATTAGATATCAATAACCCTCTCTTATTGCGCCAACTTAATGAAATGCAAGATAAAACTATATCAATATGAGCTAAATTTAAGCGAATACGGAGAACATACATTATAATTTACTTGCTGTTTATGACTGTGATCAATATCATCAAGACGCTTATCATTTACCTCGTTTATATCCCTCCATTTTTTCTCTATCTGCCTAGCTACTTTATATATATCCCCCTTTTTATCATTGTTACAATGGCCTTCGCAAACCTTAATGTTTTTTACAACAAAATCCGTTAAGGTGTTTTTTAATTCCCTATGCATTTGTTCTTTGGCGGTTTTCCAAATCATAAAATGCTGTAATTCGTGACGTAAAACAGCTCTGGCATTGCAACCGTTATAATCCCTGGTCAAATCTATAAAAGAACCTCGATAATTAAAGTTAAATTCTGCGGTCAAATAACTGCAATAATATTTACCTATTGAGATTCCGTCACTTCCGCCGTGATAAGTTGACACACCTCCTGTTCCGTGAAAGCATCCTGCCGCATTACCCCCACATTCATTTGAAACTTCTTCTACGCTTTTGCTGTAATCTACGCTTAATTCTCCATAGTTATAATTGACCTTTACAGGATTTGCAGCTATTACCGCTTTACGGCATTTTACCGTTACCCACTGAGGAATACTGCTCGCTTCAACACCCGAAACAGTAAAAAATAAAAAGCTAAAAACTAAAAAAAATAAAGTCTTCGTCATACGCTCATATAATCATTATCTTTTTAAATTTGTATTAACACTTAATCTTTATAATGAATGCTGAAGAGGTAATTATGAAAAAATACTTTGTTATTTTAATATCTGTCTTATTGTTGGCTCCTTGCGTCTGGGCGCAAACATTTAAACGCACATCTAAAACCCCAGGATTTTTTATTCCCAAAGGGGCGTTACAAACAGGTGCACGAGCCGAAAAATTACCACCGGTGGAAAAAATGCACTATCATGGACAACCTGCACAAATTGTTATTGATATGCAACGACAGGCACAAGAAAAAGCCAAACAAGAACAAATCGAAAAGCAAAAACAAGAAGCTTTTGCCAAATTAAAAAAAGAGCAAGAGGCAAAGAAAAAAGCACAACAAGATTTGGAAAAACGCAAACAAAATGCTTTCGAGGAATTAGAAAAAAAGCAACAGGAAATTGCCGAAAGCAGTATTATTGATAACAAACAACAAATCTCAACAGGCAATTTGGTCTCAGAGGATTCGGAAACTAATTTGAATGAAGAAAATAAACCTACCAGCACAGCCGAAAATGGCGGAGATACTAAAATGAATGTTGGTATGGAACTTGCAAAATTATCACCTGAAGATGAGCAAAAATTTACGCAGATAATTGAAGAATACCATAGCGATGTTAAAGCCATCAGCCAAAATAAACCGGTCAGAAATCAACGACTTATTGATATGATTGCCGATTATACCGACACTGATCGCTCCATTTAATTATCGCCAATACGCAAAGCCTCGATAAACGCCGATTGCGGAACTTCAACTTTACCGAATTGACGCATACGTTGTTTACCTTTTTTCTGATTATCCAACAACTTACGTTTACGTGTGACATCACCGCCGTAACATTTTGCCGTTACATCTTTACGCATCGGAGAAATGGTTTCACGAGCCACAATCCTGCCACCGATGGAAGCTTGCAACGGTATTTTGAATAAATGCCTCGGAATTAAATCTTTTAAGCGCCCGCAAATTTGTCTGCCTCTAGCCTCGGCTTCTCCCCTATTACACAAGAAAGCCAACGCATCAACCGGTTCTTCGTTTATGAGAATCTGTACTTTTACCAAATCAGCCGTATCATACCCGACAAGCTCATAATTGAAACTGGCGTACCCGCTGCTGATTGATTTCAGGCGATCATAAAAATCAAATACAATTTCACTCAAAGGAATTTTATATACAGCCATCGCCCGATTTCCCACATAGGTCAAGTCTTCTTGCACCCCACGTCGGTCATTACATAATTTCAGGACTGCTCCCAAATAATTATCCGGCACCATAATGGTTGCTCTGACCATCGGTTCTTCTATCATCTTAATCGTGGTCGGCTCGGGCATATCGGCAGGATTATCCAAAATCATTTCATTACCGTTGGTCAAATAGAGCTTATACGCCACCGACGGTGCTGTTGTGATAATATCTAAATCAAATTCCCTGCCGATTCGCTCTTGAATGATTTCCATATGCAACAACCCCAAGAAACCGCATCGAAAACCCAAACCCAAAGCGCCCGAATTTTCCGGCTGATACTCTATGCTGGCATCATTAAGCTTGAGCTTTGCCAAAGCTTCTTTTAAAGAATCATATTGGCTGCTATCCACCGGAAAGATAGAGCAAAATACCACCGAAACCGATGGTTTAAATCCGGCCAAGGCCTCTGCACAAGGCTGGCGATTATCGGTAATGGTATCACCGATTTTACAATCTTCCACGCTCTTAATACTGGCGGTAATAAATCCGACTTCCCCCGGATAAAGTGCGTCAGTATCTTTCATTTTAGGCGTAAACACCCCTATTTTATCAATGGTATAGTCAAGCCCGTTAGACATCATTCGAATATTTTGTTTCTTACGCAAAACACCGTCTTTAACTCGTGCTAAAATAACAACTCCCAGATAGGAATCATACCAACTG
This sequence comes from uncultured Rhodospirillaceae bacterium, assembly GCA_900313185.1. GTDB lineage: Bacteria > Pseudomonadota > Alphaproteobacteria > RF32 > CAG-239 > RUG410. The sequence continues at coordinate 5,321 of OMQI01000142.1, read as the reverse complement.
TCAATCAGCAACGCTTTAGTCGGAGCATTAAGTTCTCCGGTAGGGGCCGGCAAATAATTTACCACCGCTTCCAACAAATCTTCTATTCCGGCTCCGCTCTTACCGGATACTTCCACCGCAGTTGAAGTATCAAGTCCGATAACATCTTCAATTTGTTGTTTAACTTTCGGAACATCTGCCGAAGGCAAATCAATTTTATTCAAGGCCACCACAATTTCGTGATTATTATCTAAAGCCAAATAAACGTTGGCTAAAGTCTGCGCCTCCACCCCTTGTGTGGAATCCACCACCAAAATCGAACCTTCGCACGACGCCAACGAACGAGAAACCTCATACGTAAAATCGACGTGTCCCGGAGTATCTATCAAATTAAGCTGATATGTTTTGCCGTCTTTAGCCGTGTAATTTAAACGCACGGTTTGCGCCTTAATCGTAATACCACGCTCTTTTTCAATATCCATCGAGTCCAATACTTGTTCGGTCATTTCTCGGTGTTGCAAACCGCCGCAATATTCAATAATGCGGTCGGCTATAGTGGATTTTCCGTGGTCAATATGTGCAATAATGGCAAAGTTGCGGATTAAACTCAAATCAGTCATTTTTACTCCTCTGAAATTGCCGATAACATAATTTATTTTTTTATTTTAATCAACAACTATTGTCTAAATAAACAATCTCTTCTTTATTATGCCTGTTACCAACCTTTGGCGGCACGATTTATCATATCATCATAAACAAACCTATTTTTATCCGGAACGGCAATGACTCCGCAAACGATTTGTTTTTTGGCTTGCAATGTTTCCGGAATTTTCCACGCTTTTTCCTCCAGTTTACAGCGAGCCAAATCGGCAAACAAACGAGCCTCCATATAATCACCGAAAAACGAATTTTTAACCTGTGGTAATTGCTTAAATTTTCTGCACAACACCCCGAACTGCTCTTCATGTTCGGGTAAAACATAACCGACACCGTTAAGCAAATCAATAAAACTTTGCCTTACCAAAGGATTTTTCCACCCGCCTCCGAACAAGATAAATTTTGACGGCATATCTATTGTATCAGGTATTAAAGTCAATGCTTGCACAGCAATATATGCAGCAAAATATTCAAATGTATGCACTATATCAGATAAAGAAATACCGCATTTCTCCGCATAAGCAAAAATCTCCGATTTATGGTAATAGGCCGGATCTCCAGACTTTGGCAATTCAGTTTCATAATACATTCGGCCGATGTCAAACAGCTTTTGCAAAAGCTCTTTATTCAGTTTTCCGCTTAAGCCGATTTTTGCCTCTTCATCAAAAGCTAAAGCCGTATGTTTTCTGATATAACCATCAATATACTCATTAAACGGACCGGCGTCTGCTCCCAGTATAGCCTGAGCATTTTCAATTATGGCAAAATTTGAAGTATTACCTCCGTTATAATAACAACCATCACCTTCGCTGTGTGCTATATGCGCATTATGCGGCGGTACCAATGGGGCGCCGTCAAATCCGTTCATAATAAAATCCGAGCGAAAATCATACACCACCTTAATTCCCGTCAAATCAGCCAGCATTTTTCCCGAACCGATTTGCAACGTATAGGGCTTTGTTCCGTCAACTTGCGATTTTGAAGGAGGATTATGATCAAGAGTCTTACCATGAAATCCTACAGCATCAATACTTTGCTTATCAATCTCATTAATAAGACACATTTCATTAATGCATTCGGCAATTTGACGAACATACTCATCATGGACTCGCTTAAATTCCGGTAAATCAACGATTTCAAGCGCAGTTTTATTAAAAACTCTTTTGCGCAGGCTCTCCATTTTATCTTGCATATCCTTATTATAGGATTTGGTAAATGAGCAAATATCGTTCATCTTTTCTCCATCAAATTCAGTCAATACCAAATCAATGGCATCCATAGAATTTCCGGTCATATTACCTATAATACGATACTTTTTCACTTTATCTTTCCGGCTTATAAACGGTATTACCCTGCTCTACATAGTCATACAAAACAGCCTCTCCGATTTCTTGGGCTATATTGCCATAAACGGTTATACCACGTTCTTTAAATTCATTAAACCAATCCGGCTTAAATCCTTCATCAAAACCGGTGATTTCTTCCACTCGCTTAGAAGGAACACCATAGTATACTGCTTTTATACCGGACCACATAATACCGCCTAAGCACATCATACACGGCTCAGAAGTAACATATAAACTCAAGTTGTATGGTGACAAATCATAAGTACCCAAGACTTTTTCCGCAGCTTTTATCACATTCATTTCGGCGTGATTATTACTGCAGGTTTCGTTTATCACACTGTTGGCCGTTTTGGCTATCAATTTGCCGTTTTCATCATACACGGCAGCCAAAAACGGCCCGTGTCCTTTGGTAATATAATCCTTCAACTCATTTTGCAAACCTGTTACAATTTCGGTTGCTTGCTTGAGCTTATTTTCATTTACCGTTTCATTGGAGATTACCATTATAATTCCCTTTATTTCATTGTAATGGCAGATTTCGGACAAGCGTGAGAGCAAAGTGAACATCCCACACAATTATCACGGTTAACTTCAATATGACCATCAACCAAAGATAATGCGCTATGCTCGGATTCATCACACACTGTAACGCACTTAGAGCATTTTACGCAAAACGTATCGTTAATATGCGGATATACCTGCTCTGACTTATTAAGTTTTTCGTGAGAACTCAAATTGGCAATTGCTTTATTTTTTATATCCGCAGGGCTCTCAAAACCTTTATGTTCCAAATAATCAAGTAAACCTTGCTTCATTGCCCCAATAACACCATAACCGTTAATCATAACTTCGGTGCAAACCTGAACCACATCGGAACCAACCGTTATATATTCAGCTGCGTCACGCCAATTGGAAATTCCCCCCATACCCAAAATCGGTAAATCAGAATTTTGACGAATTTGAGCTACACAACGCAAACCTATCGGCTTAACCGACGATCCGGAATATCCTCCGAATGTAGACTTACCGTTCACGTTTGGCATCGGCACAAAAGTATCCAAATCAACTCCCATCATTGATTGTACCGTGTTAATGGCTGCTATACCGTCGGCACCTGCATTTTCCACCGCCTTGGCAATTTCCACAATATTGGTAACATTAGGGGAAAGCTTAACAAACACCGGCTTTTTAGCCACCTGTTTTACCCATCCGGTTATCATTGCGGAAATCTCCGCACTGGTGCCTATCGCCATACCTATACCCTTTTCCGGCATACCATGCGGGCAAGAAAAATTAAGCTCAAAGGCGCTAACTTCAGATTCGTTGAATGTGCGCACCAAATTTTGCCATTCTTCTTTTACCACCGGAGCCATAATACTGGCAATCTGCACTTTGGTCGGGTGTTTTTGGTGCAAAAACTTAATGCCGTCCAGCCATTGTTGTACCGTTAAGTGGCTCAAAAGTTCAATATTTTCAAAACCGCAAACTCTGCCGCCACTTCTCCATGAAGCATAACGTTGACTGGCTTCTATCATCTCCAAATCATCAGGAGTAATGGTTTTCAAAACCGCACCACCCCAACCGAGAGTAAAAGCCTTATCAATACTGTCAATTCTTGCTGTCGGAGGAGCTGAAGACAGAAGAAAAGGATTTTCAAAATCAATTCCCATTACTGATGTTTTAAGTGTAGCCATATTTATTCTCCCTGTATTGTTTTAATTATCTGGGAGCAGTATATTTGATAAAAGCCGATTTAGTCAAACAAAAAATAAAAGCCTTCCAAACGAAAGGCCTCTTAACGTGGTAGTCCCGGGCAGAGTTGAACTGCCGACCCATCCATGTGAAGGATATGTGATAACCGTTTCACCACGGAACTGTAAACGGTATATTTTGGTAGTCCCGGGCAGAGTTGAACTGCCGACTCATCCATGTCAAGGATACGTGATAACCGTTTCACCACGGAACTGTAATGAGCGCATAATATACCTTTTTTAACAAATGTCAAAAATAATTTTGTGATATAATAAAAAAATTTCCCGACATTATTTGATACCTGATTATCAACAATGTTATTCTTTGCAATAACGCAAATAAGGTAATAAATGACAGTATAATAAAATAGAAATTCTGGTTATTTATCAGCATAGCATCCCCCATATAAAATGTTATATACTTTAGTGTATAGCACAAAATATTAAATATGCAATCTTTTTAAATTATTTTTTATTAAATACAATTATTGGTATTTATATAATATCTCCGACTTTTCCCTTTTAAGCAGTATATAACCGGTTATATTGGTAATAAGGAGAGAATTTCAATCTTTTCACTGGATGAAAGGAATTTTTTAATTTGACTTTTTGCCCTTAATAAATATAATAACTTACAGTTGAATTTATATGAGGTGAAAAATGAAAAACGTTAAATCTATCAGAGGTCGTATCGACGACAACGAGCCAAATCCTATTGATGTTCACGTTGGTAAACGTATTCGTTTGCGTCGGACAATTTTGCATATTACGCAACAACAAATGGCCGATATGTTAGGTTTAACTTTTCAACAAGTGCAAAAATATGAAAAAGGCATGAACCGTGTCGGCGCCAGCAGACTTTGGGATATTAGCAAAGTCTTGGAAGTTCCGATGGGCTTTTTCTTTGAGGATATGGACAACAACGTTGCACTTAAAAGCCCGATGATGCTCAATTCCAAACTGGATAAATCTTTCAGCGTGGAAGAGAATCACTCTTTTGATGACGATCCGATGAAAAAAGCCGAAACTTTAGAACTGGTGAGAGCATATTATAAAATACCTAATCGCAAAATTGCCAAGAATTTGTTTGATTTGATGGTAGCTCTTTCCAAATCTACCGCCGGTTTGCCGCAGCCTAATTCAACTAAAAAAGATGAAGATTAATGCTTCCCGATAAACCAAAATTTTTCGGACGCCGTAAAGGAAGAACCATTCGCAAAGCGAAAAGTTTTCTTTTAGAAAATTTTTTGCCGCATATTCGTGTCACAGCCGATAAAAAACTCAATTTAGATAACTGTTTTACCGAACCTAAAGAAGGATATTGCTTGGAAATAGGCTTTGGTGACGGCGAACATTTGGCCGCACTTTCGCAAAAAATGCCGCAATTCGGTTTCATCGGAGTTGAAGTTTATCAAAACGGAGTGGCAAACTTATTATCATTAATGACCGGATTGAAAGACGGAAATGCCCAAGATTTATCCGGTGAAATAAAATTGTTGGAGCAACGCACCGATAACGTAAGAGTGTACGACGATGATGTGCGTCTGTTGTTTTCAGCTTTGCCGGACGGAGTTTTTGACAAGATTTA
>OMQI01000051.1 GCA_900313185.1 uncultured Rhodospirillaceae bacterium | reverse complement strand
TATATAGAATATCAGGGACGCGAAGATTTAGGACAAGCTTGGCTTGACTTAAAATGATACCACCGGCGTAAGCCGGTGGAGTTTCATCAAGATAATTATTCGCCGAGCATTTCTTCCAAAGTATCCAAATCAGATTTGGCTTTATTCATATCTTCTTTAATTTCGGTAACAGTGTTGGCTATTTCAGCTTTGTTTTCTTCAACGTTTTCAACAACTTCAGCCTTTATTTCTTCAATAGCTTGTGTTGCATTTTCTTTTTGTTCGTTGGCATTTTCGATAACTCCGGCTTTGATTTCCTCAATAGCTTCCTCCGTATTATCTTTTTGCTCATCAATGTTTTCAACAACTTCCGCTTTTATTTCATCAAAAGCTTCTGCTGTTTCATCTTTTGGAGCATCGATTGTTTCAACAACTTCAGCTTTGACATTTTCAATAGCTTCCGTAGGTTCATCATTTGGAGTATCAGTTGTTTCAACAACTTCCGCTTTGATATTTTCAATAGCTTCTGCTACTTCATCTTTTGGTGTATCAACAGTTTCAACTTTTGCTCTGATTTCTCCCATAGCTTTAGTTGCATCAATTTTCGGCTCATCTGCGGTTTTAACAATGTCAGCTTTTGCACCGTTTACAGCTTCGGCTACATTTTCTTTTTGACCGCTTATCTCTTTAGCAGGAATACCTTTTGCGCCGGCAATATTGGCAGTGTTAAGCTCAGGAGCAACTTCTTTTACATCAGTAGGAGCATTTTCAATCTTACTGCTATATAAAGCGTCTGTTTCCGGTTTAACACCGAGCTCAGCTTTTTTGGCCATCATTTTGGCGTGAACGGCAGCTTTTTTGGCAGCCAGTTTTTCTTCTAATGAAAGAGGTTTGGCTTGATTTAGTTCAATATTGGCTATTTGGTTTTCTGCCGGTTGCAAGGCTTGATTTACTTCTTGTGCCTGCACGTTTAACCCTGTCAGTAAGCCGGCTGCTAAGATAACTGAAAATTTTTTCATTTTACATCTCCCGTTTTTGTATTAAGTAAACTGCCATTATTCTAATAAGCAGGTGATAATATTTCAATGTTTAATTTTATTTATTTACAAAAAAGCTCCGCCGGATGTGGCGGAGCTTCACGGTTGAAGATAAAAAGTGATTAATCTTCTTCACTTATATCGTTGTCATCACCAATCATTTCTGTAGTTAAGTGACCGGCATCTGCTCTGATGCGGTTTTCTATTTCCTCGGCAATGGCAGGATTTTCCTTTAAGAAATTCTTGGCATTTTCACGTCCTTGACCGATTTTTTCACCATTATAAGAGAACCAAGCACCGGCTTTATCAACAATACCGGACTTAACACCTAAATCAATAAGTTCACCGGTTTTGGAAATTCCTTCACCGTACATAATGTCGAAGTCAACGGTTTTAAATGGAGGGGCAACTTTGTTTTTAACAATTTTAACTCTGGTTTGCGAACCGATAATATCCTCCTTATCTTTAATGGCACCGATGCGGCGAATATCCATACGAACAGAGGCGTAGAATTTCAAAGCATTACCGCCGGTAGTAGTTTCCGGATTGCCGAACATAACCCCGATTTTCATACGAATCTGGTTGATGAAAATAATCAAGGTATTGGAGCGGGCCACTGTTGAAGTCAATTTACGCAAAGCCTGACTCATTAAACGTGCTTGCAATCCCATATGCGAATCGCCCATTTCACCTTCCAATTCCGCCTTAGGAACCAATGCGGCAACCGAATCGATAACCATAACATCAATGGCACCGGAGCGCACCAAAGTATCGGCAATTTCCAAAGCTTGCTCACCGGAATCCGGTTGTGAGATAAGTAAATTTTCCACATCAACACCGATTTTCTTGGCATAAGAAGGATCAAGAGCGTGTTCCGCATCAATAAAGGCACAAGTTCCGCCTTTCTTTTGACTTTGAGCAATTACACTCAAAGCAAGAGTTGTTTTACCGGAGCTTTCCGGACCGTATATTTCTACGATTCTTCCTTTTGGCATACCGCCGATGCCGAGCGCAATATCAATACCGATGGAACCGGTTGAAACGGCTTCAATATCCACATTGGTGTTTTGCCCCAAGCGCATAATTGAACCTTTGCCGAAAGCACGTTCAATTTGGCTTAAGGCCGCTTCTAATGCTTTATCTTTTTCCATGTTACTTTCCTTATAAAAAATTGTTATGATATCTTTATCGGTTATTTTCATCAAAAACTCAAATAAAGAATAATTTTATCCGCTAAAATGTAATATGTTCTATTTTTGTTCTAATTGCAAGAACTTTTTTCACTTGTGCAAAAAAAAATGAAAATTTTTGCTCTTAACTAAAATAACTGCTAGAAGTGTGTCAATTATAAGGAGGCAATATGTTAAAAGAAGCTTGGCAATTATTGGAACTGCAGTTTAATGAATGTTATGAAATAGTAAAAAGCGATGATTTTTATCGTGGTTATGCTTTGGAAAAATGGCGTCATTCCAAGCAGGTTGCCGGTGCAGGAAATTATATTATTCCTAAAATAGAATGGTTACAAAAGAGATCAAGCGAATACGTTGAAATGGTGCGGGTTGCCGTTTTGTTGCACGACGTATGCCGTTTTACCGAGATTGAAAACGGATTTAATAAAAAGGGTAAATATGACCACGGGGTAGGAGCTTCCGAACTTTTGAAACATACTCCGATGTTTAATGATATTCGTATATGGTTACCGATAAAACATCACGGCCATCGAATTGAAGATTTGTATAATGATGAAGTTTATAAAAATATTACCGATAAAGAGCTGCAAAAAGAAGTTGAATTAATTTGTTTTATTATCCGTGATGCCGATAAAATAGCCAATCTTAATATGATAATAAACGAAAAAAATATTTTACACTTATTTCTGGGTAATAGTTGTGGAGATAAGCAAAAAGACGGGCAAATATCGCAAGCGGTTAAGGATGTTGCTTTTAAGGAAGATACTACTCCTCGTTTTAACGGTGCGACTCAGGGCGATCATATTACCGGTTATCTGTCGTGGTTTTTTGACATTAATTACAAGTATTCCATTGATTACTGCCAAAAGCTGAATGTGGTATCGGGTTTGTTTGAAATGTTTGATGAATATTGCAACGATGAAGAATTTAAATGCAAATACAAGGAGTTTGTTAGAGACTATTTGCATAATCACCAATATTTACGCTGATTTTACAAGCGTTTGTTTTTTCTTTTGACGCCATATTCTCTTTTTATGGCGAAATTCTTCTAAGGCGGCAGTTAAAATTGCTCCCGAAAGTACCACGGTCCACCACAAGTACATCCAGATGAGCAGTACCGGAATAGTGGCTAAAGCTCCGTAAATTGTACGGTAGGTGACGTTAAGTTCAATAAAGTAACCAAATCCGATTCTTAATATTTGCATCATTATTACAGCCATAACAGCTCCGATAAAAGCATTCGTTTTGCGGATTTTTTTGTTGGGAATAACTATGTAGCAAAGCATTAAAAAGCCAAACGTCAGTAAGTGCGGCAGTAAAAATGTAAACAAAAGGTTATAGCCGATAAGGTGTTCAGGATTGAAATATTTTAATGTTAGCAAATAACCCTTTAAGTATAGGGCAGAGCCCAGCAACAAAGGGCATACGATAATTATAAACGCATAACTTAAAGCTTGAGTGGTTAGTTTTCTTCTTTGAGGAGCCTGAAAAATAAAATTGAAACTGCTTTCAATGGTGGAAAGCATTAATATGGCGGTAACGGCAATACCTAAAATACCAAAGGTGGTGAGTTTGGTGGCAGCTCCGATAAATTGATTCATATAGTTTTGTACGTTAGCAATCGTGTCCGGCATAAGGTATTGCAATATTAAATCCTGTACCTGCTGTCTGGCGCTGGCAAAAAACGGAAAAACGGTAAATACCGAGAGTACAATTACCATAAACGGAACAACCGCCAAAAGGGTGGTGTAACTCAACGCCGAAGCACTGTTTAATATCATGGCATCTTGAATTCGGGTGAATAAATATTTGGCAAAAAGCATAAATGTTTTGCGATTTTTTTTCCACTTTTGTTTATTAAACATTTCAAAACTTTCAAAAAAAGATTTACAAATTAAATTATTTTGTATAAGTATCTCAGCAGTAACTTACTTCTAAATTAAGAAGTCGTCCAGTAAAATTTGAAAGATGAGGGAAAAAATGTCGACAGAACTATTGATGGCCGGAAAAAAAGGTTTGATTATGGGATTGGCAAATGACAGGTCAATTGCTTGGGGAATCGCACAAACATTAAATGAACACGGTGCGCAAATTGCCATTTCATATCAGAATGATGTTTTGGAAAAAAGAGTAAGACCTCTGGCTGAGCAATTAAATAATCCGATGTTGATTAAATGCGATGTTTCGGATAGTGCTTCGGTTGAAGCTTGTTTTAAAGAACTTGGCGAAAAATGGGGAAAAATTGATTTTGTGGTTCACGCCATTGCCTTTTCCGACAAGGATCAATTGAAAGGTCGTACCATTGATACAACTTTGGATAATTTCCTCAATACTATGCATATTTCTTGCTATTCATTTCTGGAAGCCTGCCGTTGTGCTTCTCCGATTATGAATGAAGGCGGTTCGATTATCACTTTAACGTATCTTGGTGCTGAACGTGTATTGCCTAACTATAATATTATGGGTGTTGCCAAAGCCGCTTTGGAGGCTTCGGTTCGTTATGCTGCGGTTGATATGGGACGTCAAGGCGTAAGAGTTAATGCGATTTCTTCCGGCCCGATTAAAACTTTGGCTGCTTCCGGTATCGGGGATTTCCGCACGATTTTGCGCTGGAACGAATTGAATGCCCCGTTGCAGCGTAATGTAAATCAGCATGAAGTTGGTAATATTGCTTTGAGTTTGTTGTCTGATTTAGGCTCGGCAGTTACCGGTGAAGTTATGCATGTTGACTGCGGGTATAACAGTATTGCAATGATTAATATTGAAAAAACCGAAGAAATTGCTGAAGTTTTGAAAGAATTTTAATCAAAATTACGGATTTTTTCTTAAAAAAGTTCCTCGTTTGATAACGGGGAACTTTTTGTTGCAAGATATAAAAAAATATTATAATGTTGCAGTGCGTGAGGGAATAAAAGAAAGGTGTGAAAGAAAAAATGGTTAAAATATCTGCGTATATAGTTACACTTAATGAAGAAAAACGTTTGGGTAAAACTTTAGAAGCAGTGAAACAGGTTGCCGATGAAGTTTTTGTGATAGATAGCGGAAGTACTGATAAAACAAAAGAAATTGCCGAATCGCACGGCGCAACATTTCTGTTTCATGAGTGGAAAAATATTTCTTCACAAAAGCACTTCGGTCAGGAACTTTGCCATAATGATTGGGTTATTTCACTTGATTCCGATGAAGTTTTATCTCCGGAGTTAATTGCAGAAATCAAAAAAGAAATGGAAAATC
>OMQI01000050.1 GCA_900313185.1 uncultured Rhodospirillaceae bacterium | reverse complement strand
TAAAACTGTATAAGGCAGGTAAATTATCTTTTGAAAATGTGGTAACTTTTAATATGGACGAATATATTGGTTTAGATGCTACGCATCCTCAAAGTTACCATTATTTTATGCAGGAAAATTTCTTCAAATATGTAAATATTAAACCTCAAAACATACATATCTTGGATGGTATGACCAAAGATTTTGCCAAGGAATGTCGTGAATATGAACGAGCAATGCGTAATGTGGGCGGTGTTAATTTATTTATCGGCGGTGTAGGGGTAGATGGTCATATTGCCTTTAATGAGCCGTTTTCTTCTTTGGAATCACGCACCAGAGTAAAAACATTGACTGAAAGTACCATAAAGGCCAATTCCCGCTTTTTTGATAATGATTTGTCAAAAGTACCGACAATGGCACTGACAGTTGGCGTAGGAACAATTATGGATGCAGAAGAGGTAATGATTATCGCTACCGGTAAGAACAAAGCTACTGCTTTGAAACATGGTATTGAAGGTGCATTGAGCCACGTATGGACGATTTCCGCTTTGCAAAAGCATCGCCACGGTATAATAGTTTGCGATAGAGACGCCGTGGGAGAACTTTCAAAAGAAACCGTGGAATACTTTACGGATATTGAAAAGAATAATTATTAGATATAAAAAAACAAAAAAAAACGGCCCTTGAAAGAGAGCCGTTTTTTTGTTTGTATACTTAAACTATGCCGATGAGGGTTTGTTTGATATTTTCAGCCAAATCCAATTTATAGAAATTTTTATTGGAAATGTTTTGTTGAAAATATTCAGCAATATCAAGCGCAAAAACATTTGACTGCTGATTTATAAAATCTCGGCTTAAATTGATGGCATCGGCATTTGATTGCAAATATTCTTTATATTTGGCAATAGAGTTTTTGGCCTCATTAATAAAGTTGTTTTGCTCGCCGAAAATATGAGTAAAAGCAAATATTATAACCAGCATTACAATAACCAAAAGACTGGTTATACCTCCCACATAAATACTGCTGAATCCCCAAATAACCAACAAAGAAAACAGCGCAAATAACTTAATCGGTATGGTAACAAACCAGTGCTTGAAGTGATGACGCATAATCCAGATATAAAAGGCATACAGCAATGTTGTGGAAAGCAATATAATTAAAGTTTGTGCAAAATTAACGCTGATAAACGAGATGAAAATTTCAGTCATCAACAGCATTGCACAGCTGAACAATACGTAGCTTATATTATGAATTATACGATATTTTTTTATTTGCTTCATAACTTTTGATGAAAAAATGCGATAAGCTTTTTTCAAAATTATATTATTTGCCGTGTTGATTTCAATACTATGAATATTCTTGGCAAAAAGTGATTTTATCGCTTTAAGTTCGTGTTTTTGCAATTTTGATTTATCAAAGTCTTGTTTGTGTAAAAACAGACGATTGTTTTCCTGAGTAATGTCAATAACATTCTTGCGGTATAAATCCAAAAGTTGCGATACAAAGGCAGCTCTGTCGTATTTGCCGACCAAGATACTGCGCATTAAAGCACCGTTGTATGATGGAGTGTATTTATTGTTTTTACGTTCTTTTTTCAAACCGATGAGAGAAAGCAGGAAAGAACCCAAAATGGCAATCAATCCCAAAACTGCGTATGCAATGTTTCCCCAATTTATCAAGAAAGTGGAAAAGTTTTTATCAAAATCTTTGATGAAAACATTTTTATTCATTTCCGCAATCAAATTGAAGCTTTCATTATTGAGTATCGGAGTATTACTGGAAAAAGCAAGCGTATTGCCGGCAAATCGGAAAATATTTGTGCGTCTGTCGGTGTAGCGATTGCCTGAACCGATAAGGCTGAAAGCATTGTTGAAACTATGTCCGGTTGGTAAAGATATAATAGCATTAGCTGAGGTGATAATAGCATTAAGAGGGGAGCCGAGCAAGTCCCATCTCAACAACACATTATCACCGCTACGTAGCAGTTTATTGTTAACTATATACTTAAACACGTAAGTATAAATTCCGTTCTTCAAATTTTGCTTATATTTAGGTTTAAGAACAATATTGTTGCCGATTTCTTCGGTAATGTAAGGAATTTCCGTGCCATTGACGGTTACGCTTTCCAGCATAAATTCCATACGTTGATTTTTGTAAGCATATTTAGGAAAGATGCGTTGCAAAGCTGTGGCAAATTTTTTGCCGTTTGCAATCACAACCATAGTATCTTCAATTTTTATGTATCCATTGGCCTGAATGTCGATATAGCTCAAAAAATAAGGTATATGTTCACGAGCCGGAGCCAAAATTCTGCGACCGCTCGGTAATGTTAGTGCAACAGTAGGTACTTGAGGCTGCTTTACCTCTTCTTCTTGCTCTAAAGTGAAAAAGCGGGTAGCCGTTTCGGCAATTTGCTTATCATCAGACAAATAATCATTTTCCGAATAAGAAGTGTTTGCATCGGCATCATCTTGATGAAGTGAAGCCAATGCTTTTTCATAAACTTTTTGAAAGAAAGGCTTTTCTTGCTCTTTTTTAGCTTCATAATACTCCGGAGAATGCACAATGTTGACACTGTTTACAGACGTCAAATCAACATCTTTTTTAACTACCGAGCGAGCCGCTTCGGCCAATCTTTTTTTGAAAAAAGCTCTGACTTCATCTTCATTGTCAGGGTCCGGTAGATTATTCGGAACCGGATTGTTTTCAACTTGCGGTAAAGGTTTTGCTTGCCCGACGATTGATTGGATTCGGGCATTGGATGGAAGTGCCCAAATACTACATATTGTGAAACAAATTGTGAAAAAAAGTTTCTTCATAACATTCGTCCTTATGTTTACAAAAGCATTTTATTACAATAATATACTTTGTAAAGTTTAAAAAATGTATAAGGAGAGATATATATGAAAAACAAGATTGCAGCAATTATCTTAGGTGCCGGAAAAGGAACTCGTATGAAATCAGATAAACCGAAAGTTTTAATGCCGGTATGCGGAAAACCGATGATATCTCATATCATAGAAACTTTACAGACCGTACCTGTTGATAAAATTGTTACGGTAATATCACCGGAAGGTCAGGATGTGGCAGCTACGGTTGCACCGTATGAAACTTGCGTGCAAGATAAGCAACTCGGTACCGGGCATGCCGTTAATTGTGCCAAGGACGCAATGAAAGGCTTTGATGGAACTGTATTGGTGGTGTTTGGCGATACTCCTTTGATTAAAGCGGAAACTTTTCGCCGTGCCGCTCAAAAAGTTGAGGATGGATTTGCAGTTGTGGTTTTAGGATTCAGACCTCAAGATGCAGGCCGTTACGGACGTTTGGTTATGAGCGGACAGGAATTGGAGCGTATTGTTGAATTTAAGGATGCCAGTGATGAAGAAAAAGCAATAACTTTCTGTAATTCAGGCGTTATGGCTTTCGATGGCAAACATCTTTTTGAAATTTTGGCGAAAATAGGCAACAATAATGCTGCCGGAGAATTTTATTTGACCGATGCGGTGGAAACCGCACGCAATATGGGGCTGAAATGTTCGGCTTTTGAGGGTGATGCCGAAGAAGTGGCAAGTGCTAATACTTTAGAAGAATTGGCGCAGTTGGAAGTTTATTATAGGAAAGCAAATTAATGGAGAGATTTTTCAGACTTCTTTATTACTATTGTTTGGGTGCATTTGTTATCGGAGTTATCTATTTAACGATTATGTTATTTATATCTCCGAGACAGGATGCGCTTAAGCGTGGTTTTATTCCATGCACGGAAAATTTGGTTATTGATATTTCATCTTGTGAACGTGGAAAAATTTCTTGTCCGATGAAGTATTTGTGGCAGGATTTGAAGTGTAACACAAAAGTGGTTTTGAATGGTTTCGGAGCTTGGGTAAAAGGCGAACAGAAAACCCCGTGGGAAAATTATTTGTTTACGCCGGTGGCACAAGCGGAAATTGATGAAGAAGAACCATATGAAGGCAGTGTTTTGCAAGATATGGACGATTTGGAAAAAACACACCGGTTTTTTGAAGGAAAACAAGCTGAGTTGGAAGCGGCAAAAAACAGAAAACTAGAGCTTAACAAAGATGTGATTATGTCTAATCCGGAATATGAAATTCCTTCGACGGATACTAAAAAAGCGAATAAAAAAGAGAAAATATCCGATGAAAAAAGCGGTGATATTTCTCAGGAAGTTTTTGAAGAAACCGAGTGGAAAGACGATACTCAAGAGGTTTTACCGGAAAAGGAACAAACTAAAGACGTAATCGCCGATATTAAGCAGAAAACAACGGAACAATTGAATAAAGAGGAGATGAAAGATGAAGAGTAAAATGCCGGCGTGGGACCTATCGGATTTATACAAAAGTGTAGATGATACGCAAATTGCCAAAGATTTGGAAACATATCGCAAAAGTGCGGCAAAATTTGCCAAGACATATAAAGGACGTTTGGGCGATTTGTCGGCAAAAGAGTTTTTGCAAGCGGTAAAGGATATTGAAAAACGTTCGCTGATGGCCGGCAGATTGGGCGGTTTTGCTTATTTGAATATGGTTACGCAGATGAAAAACGGTAAAGCGGTGGCGTTTTACCAAAATATTGAAGAAAAATTGACTGATTATGCCAAACCAACCATATTTTTCAGCTTAGAGTTTAATAAGTTGCCGGAAAGCAAAATCAAAGAGTGGCTTAAAGATAAAGAGGTGGCAAAATATAAGTATTGGATAAGGCGCTTGCGCAAATTTAAAGATTACGAATTGAGCGAACCGGTGGAAGAAATTTTGTTTGAAAAATCGCTTACTTCCGGAGATGCTTGGGTTCGCCTATATGAAGAAAGTTCCTCACGTTTGGAATTTACGGTTAACGGCAAAAAATATAACGATGCCGAACTTTCTAAATTGCTGTTGGATAAAGATGCCGATTTGCGTCATAAAGCCGGCAAAGAAATGAACAGAGTTTATTTGGCAAATTCTCATTTATTTACCTTTATTTATAATATGGTAATGAAAGACAAAGCGATTGAAGACGATAAGCGTGGTTTCAAAACACCTGTTTCCGCCCGCAATATGAGTGAAGATGTCAGTGATGAAAGCGTGGAAGTATTGGCACAAACCGTTAAAAAACATTATAAAGATATTTCGCATCGTTTTTATAAGCTGAAAGCCAAATGGTTGGGGGTGAAAAAAATAAGTTATTGGGACAGAAACGCTCCTTTGCCTTTCAGTTCGGATGTTCATTACACTTGGAATGAGGCTGTTAAAACTGTTTTGACGGCATATAAAGAATTTTCACCGAAGCTTTATAATATAGCTAAGGATTTTTTTGAAAATAATTGGATAGACGTTCCGCCACGAGAAGGAAAGCGGAGCGGGGCATTTTGCAGTTCGCCGGTAAATACATCACATCCGTATTTAATGCTCAATTTTGCCGGCAAACAAAATGATGTGCTGACTTTGGCGCACGAACTCGGGCATGGTTGCCATCACCAATTGAGAATAAAAAACGGCGCCTTAAATGAGCATAGTCGTATGACTTCGGAAGAAGTAGCTTCTGTTTTCGGTGAAATGATAGTATTTCAATCAATGCTGCGTAATTTGAAAGATGATAAGGCAAAGTTATGCCTGATTGCTTCCAAAGTGGGCGATATGATTAATACAGCCATTCGCCAAATTGCGTTTCACTTTTTTGAACTCAGAGCCCACAATGAGCGCAAAAAAGGTGAGCTTTCCGAAGAACGCTTAAGCCAAATATGGGTTGAAGAAATGCAAGACAGTTTAGGCGACTGCGTGGTGGTTGATGAAGACAGCGCACATATCTGGTCGATGGTCGGACACTTCTTCTTTTTACCATTTTATGTGTATGCATATTCGTATGCTGATTGCTTCGTTAATTCGTTGTATAAGGTCAGTCAGAGCGGTAAGGTGGATGATTTTGCCGATAAATATCTGGATATGCTTTCGAAAACGGCATTGGAAGATTATGACAAGATACTTAAACCGTTTGGACTTAATCCGAATGGTGCAGAGTTTTGGGAATACGGCTTATCGTTGATATCTTCGTACATTGACCAGTTGGAAGAATTGGATAAAAAGATAAACAAATAATTCAGTCACAAAAAAACACCTTTGCTTTTGAGGAGCAAAGGTGTTTTTCTTTAGTGCTTTAGCGAATGTTTTGCTTTTTTACTTCTTTGAATACTTGATTCAGTTGTCTCTTGGAACCACCTTGAGAAACAGTAGTTTGTCCGGTTCTCAAATCTTTTTCAAGAGTATACATTTTACCGTCATCGCCTTTGACCAAAGTATATTCCTTACCGGTTGTAGGATCAACGACCACTCTCTTGACTTTATCTTCGCCTTCTCCACCAATATTAACTTTATTACCGTGTTCATCGGTATAAGTAACTTGTTCCTCTTTACCGCTGTATTTAACAAGTGTTGCTCCATTCCCGGAAGTTCTCACTTTGGTGGTCACTTTGTCACCATCAGTTGTTCTGTCAACACGCTTGGTTACCACGTCACCATCTCTCTTCATATCTTCACGATAATAGGTGTGAACATTGCCTTGACTGTCGACAATCTCGGCTCTCTTTACACCGTGTTCTTGAATATATTTATATGCGGCAGCTTGCATAGAGGCTTTCTCAATTTGCTCAGGCGTCATCTGCGAAAGCTGTTCTTTGGTATACATTGTTGATAAATCAACGGATGTTTGTTCCGGATTCATTGATTTATTGACAATATTGAATATTGCTTTCTTGCGTTGCGAAACTTCAAAGGTGTATTTCGTTTCCACCGGAGTGCCACTATTTTGATTTTCTAATTTCTCAAAATGAAAGCCGTTGCCGTTACCATTACTATTGCCGTCTCCACCGCCGGCACCTTCATCACCATTGATTTTGCCTCTTAAATTGGCGATACGACGTGCATTGGCAGCAGCATTGCAGTTATCGCATTGATGTTGATACTCATCACTGCGCAAAAATTGGTTAAGCTCCTGTTGTTGTTCCGCAGTAAGATTTGCATGAACCGGAACTTCGGTATTATCATAAGGGTGTCCTAAATAAGAAGCCAATACACGACTTGCCACACCGTCCTTGCGGCCACCGCTTCCGATTAATTTTTCTTTATCTTCGTCAGAAAGCACACCCATTTGTTGCAATTTTGCCACAATCGGGTCAGGCCCCATTTTGCAATCGGTAACCATCAATTTTACATCAGCTTCGCTCAAAGCCGGAACTTCTGCCGTAGCTTGAGTGGCATCTGATGCGTTTGTGTTACCTTCCGGAGTATCAGCGGCGCCATTTTCAGTTCCCTGATTTTCCTGAATGGTCTTTTGTAATTTATCAAGTGTTAAAACGCCGCCATCATTCTCTTTAGGTTTGCCAAAGTTTTCTATTTGCTCTCTCTGAGCAGCATCCATTCCCTGTCCATCGGATTCGGCTACAAGTTTCTTATCCAAATCGGTCATATCATCATTACCGCCTTTTAGACCAATTTTTTCAGCCAAACCGCTAAAGAACCCTCCGATTTTTTCTTTGGTTTCTTCCGGTAAGAAGTGCATTCCGGCAACCGCCGCCGTTCCCAATGCGGCAACGCCGGCCCCGATTAATCCCCATTTGGTTGCTTTAGGGTTTTTATTTTTGAAATCTTTTAACTTATAGGCAAATTTTGCAGTACTTGTTGCAGCGTTTGTAACTCCGACCAAAGCGGCAGATACTCCGGGAATATTATCAATTCCGGCGGCAGTTCCCGCAATAGCCAGAGTCGACATAATGGCAGTCTTGGCAACTTTACCGATTAAATCGGCTCTTTCTTCTTTATGTTCTTTCAAATATCCCCAATAACCAGCCAGATTTGCTTTTTGACCGTTTGCTTGGGCTTGCTCTTTATATTTTGCCCAAGATTTTTTGATTGCCTTGTGAGTGGTATAGGCAGAATATACCGCCATACCTTTGAAGCCGGCCGCATATCTGATAGCTTGGGTTACAACCAGCGTCTTACCTACGGTTAAAGCAGCCTTGCCTAATGCGTATGACTTTGGATTATTTTTAGCAAAATCTTGCAAAAATGTCTTGGTATTCGGATTGATGTCCGGTGATTTGGTAATGCGAGCCGAACGGTTAGCAAGCAAGTCAACTTTAGTTGCGAATGCAACTTTAGCGGCTGAAGAAATTTCATCGGAAACATTTTTGTATGAATCTTTTAAGCTTTCAAATTCCTTTCCGTATTTTTTCAAAAGCTCTTCATCAGAGATATTTTCCTCTGAATACTTATTTTTCAACGCTCTTAAAGCATTTTCTTCAATCCATT
>OMQI01000049.1 GCA_900313185.1 uncultured Rhodospirillaceae bacterium | reverse complement strand
GCCGAATATCAGAAAAACGGTAGTCCGTTGAAATTTCCTTATGTAGTTAAACCGGTAGCCGACGGCTCCAGTGTAGGTGTCTTTATCGTAAAAAATGAACTCGATGCGCAAAAAGTCAATTATCCGACTCCGAATGCCGAAATTTTAATTGAAGAGTACATCGCCGGTCGTGAATTTACAGTAATGTGTTTGGAGGGAAAAGCCTATTGCGTTACCGAACTTAAAGCCAAAAATGAATTTTATGACTACGAAGCTAAATATACTTCCGGTATGACGGAACACATCTTACCGGCCCCTATCGACGAAAAAGTGGCAGATGTTTGCAAACGCTATGCCGAAATTATGCATAAAGTCCTCAACTGCAATACTCTTTCACGTTGTGATTTTCGCTATAACCCGCAAGACGGAGTCGTTTTTTTGGAGATTAATACCAACCCCGGAATGACCAAATTATCGCTCGTACCGGAACAAGCACGATATATCGGAATTTCTTATGCTGATTTATGCGAAAAATTGGTGAAAAACGCTTCTTGCCGTATAAGAAAATAGGAATTTAATCATTTTTTGTCAAATACGGCTATTTTTTACTTGCAAAATTCGTTAAAATAGGTTATCCTACAATTGATTAAACCTAGGGATTATGTTTTAAATATGTAAAAATTATTATTTTACACATTGAAAGCATTAGAGATTTTTATCTTGAAAGTCCCTAGGTTTTTAATGTGTAACATAAAAAAATCCTGAGAGATATCCGGAGATTTTTTTAACAATGAAATAAACCCCTTTTCCTTATCTTAGAAGCAATAATGACTTAATCTCCTAAAAAGAGCATTTGGAGAGCCTGTGAACAATAGTAGCAGTCAGCGTGTCGGAGTTGTGGAAAAATAAGTTCTTAAAGGATTAGTGTTTATTCGGCGTTAATTAAATTAATGGTGATGTATCAGGTATCAAAGATATGAAGAAGATGATGCTTACAGTAGTAATGCTCATAGTAGTAGCTCTTGCCGGTAACGCTCAGAGGATCGCTTCGCAGGACTATATCGATGGAACAGCTTATTTGTTCCTCGAAAATGGTATGCGCATTGCTGCGCGTGACCTGCCAAGTGCGAATTATCGCAATGGTATGACAATTGAACAGTGTATTGCCGAAAGGCAATACGAGCGCCAAGCTGCCGAAGCTCGCCGGTATCGGGTAGACCCGTCTTACGACGTCTACGGATATGGTGCCTACGGCGTGTACGGAGGCGTGCCATACTATGGAGCTACAGGCAGCTCCTTCTCAATCGGTAACGGTCATTGGGGCGTTTCCACAAGTAGTTCAAATTACGGTGGATACAAGCGTAGTTCAACTGGAATTAAGATTGGTTCGTTCCATATCGGTACATCTAGTGCCAAGTATGAACAACCAACCGTAGCAACTCCAAACTACACTCGTAGTGCTAACACTTCTTCTGCCTCTTATCAGACTCAGAAGAAGGCCGACGCTAAGAAGGCTGCACAGCGCTACTCTCAGATGCGTGCCGGTGTTGTGAATGGTTCTACCAAGACCAACACCTCATCAAATAGCACAACTACAGCCGCTACCGGCATGTGGATGTACTAACATATCAAGGAAAAGCTCTTCAGTACCTTAGGGTAACTGAGGAGCTTTTCTTTTTTTACTCTTTATTTTCATACTGTAACATCATTTTTATACTGTCACACTACCACTACAATACCAACCTATTATTATACTGTCATACCGGCCATTGAGCCGGTATCTTTGCAAATTTAGCAGCAAAGATCCCGCATCAAGTGCGGGATGACTTTAAGAAAAGTACTGTCAATATCGAAGTTTAGCCCTAGCCGAACAAGGTTTCTTTTAAGCGTTGCAAAGTCTTTTGGGCATACGGACGAGCTTTGGCCGCTCCGTCTTCAAGAAATCCGCAAGCCTCGTCATAATGCGCCATATAGTAATCGTAAACCTCTTTAACTTCACGAGTTTCATTCAATATAGCATCTAAAAGCATTGCTTTAGTATGACCGTAACCTAATTTTCCTTCACGTAACCCCTGCGCCATTTCCGCCACTTTCTCAGCCGGAGCAAAGCATTTATATATTTGGTAAACAATCACATCATCCGGATTTTTAGGCTCTTCTATCGGTTTGGAATCCGTAACTGCAGAATAAACGGCCTTTTTAATAACCTTTTCATCTTCAAATATAGGAATAACGTTGTTATACGATTTGCTCATTTTGCGTCCGTCAGTCCCCGGTAAAACCGCCACATTGTCGGCAGTTACATATTCCGGTAATTTCAGCAATTCTTTATCATAATACGCATTAACCGCACCGGCAATATCACGAGCAATTTCCACGTGTTGAATCTGGTCTTTACCAACCGGAACAATATCGGTATCCATCGCTAAGATATCGGCCGCCATCAACGTCGGATAGGTATAAAGACCCATATTAACGCCGTCATCGGCCGGTTTATTCTCAGCCAAATTACGTTCTACGCAAGCCTTATAAGCATGCGATTTGTTCATAAATCCCTTCGGCGTAAATGCATACAAAATGGTGGTTATTTCATTGATTTCCGGAATATCTGATTGTCTGTAAAAATAATCGGTTTCCGGTTTTAATCCGGCTGCCAAATACGTGCAGGCAATTTCTTTGATTTCTTTTTGCAAAAGTTCGGGATCTTTCATAAAATTAATTGCATGATAATCGGCAATAAACAGATTAAATCTCTGTGCCTGATGTCCCATTGCTATTGCCGGTTTAATGGCGCCGAAATAATTTCCGATATGCGGTTTTCCCGTCGGTTTTACACCGGTTAAAATACACTTATTTGCAAACATAATTCCCTCTCTTTTGCTATATTCGAGCCTAAACTATACCGATATGATTTTAAAATCAATTAAAAACATAAAATTTATATTGTATTATTGCAGAATCGCCGTATAATCTTCGGCAGGTTTAATTTATTTTATGGGGTAAAAACTTATGTTAGATATTAAATTTATCGCCGATAACACGGATTGGGTAAAACAAAGTTTGGCCAGAAAAGGTTTTCCGGCTGAAAAAGTTGATGAGTTGTTAAATACTTATTACGAAATGAACAAATTAAAAACTTCATCACAGGCTTTGGCAGAAGAAAAAAATAAACTCAGTAACTCCATAAAATCATCTTCACCGGAAGAACGTCCGGCAATCATCGCCAAAAGTAAAGCTGTAGGAGAAGAATTTAAGGTTCAACAGGAAAACTTGGCTAAATTGGAAAACGAATTTAACGATATGATGCTCAGAATGCCTAACTATCCGAGCAGCGACAGCCCTGACGGACCGGATGACAGCGCCAATGTTGTACGTCGTAAAGTCGGTGAAATTCCGCACTTTGACTTTCAACCTAAAGACCATGTTGAACTTATGGAATTTAACGATTGGAGCGAGATGGAACGTATTGCCAAAGTATCTGGTTCTCGCACCTATGCCATCAAAAATGATTTGGCTCAATTGGAATTGGCAATTCATATGCTCGTTATGGATAAATTAAGAGCTCACGGTTTCACTTTAATCACGGTTCCTGCAATTTCTAAAGAAAGACCTCTTTACAATCAGGGATATTTACCGTTTGCCAAGGATGAAATTTATTATATGCCGGCCGATGATTTATATTTATCCGGTACTGCCGAATTGATTTTGAATTCACTTCGTGCCGATGAATTGATGACCGAAGCCGATTTACCGGTATTGTATGCCGGTTTTTCTCCGTGTTTCCGCCGTGAAGCAGGAGCTGCCGGTAAGGATACCCGTGGTTTGGTCAGAGTGCATCAATTCTTTAAAACCGAACAATTTGTCATTTGCAAAAACGATATTGAAGAGAGCGAAAAATGGCATAAAACATTGCTGCAAATTTCAGAAGAAGTTTTGCAGGATTTGGAATTGCCTTATCAGGTTTTGGAAGTTTGTACCGGTGATATGGGAGCTCCTAAATATCGTCAATACGATTTGGAAGCTTGGGTACCGTCGCAAAATTGTTACCGTGAAACCCACTCTTGTTCCAATATTACCGATTGGCAAGCCCGCCGTACCAATTTACGTTATCGCGCCAACGACGGTAAGGTAAAATTCTGCCATACTTTAAACAATACCGGTATTGCCACCCCTCGTGCTTTGGTTCCGTTTATCGAAAATCATCAACAAGCTGACGGTACGGTAAGAATTCCGGCAAAATTGCAACCATATTTGGGCGGTAAAAAATTCATAGGTAAAAATGCAAAATAAAGTAGCGCAAATTTTTGAATTTATGAAAATCTTAGACAAGGTGTGCTTGGTCAAACGAGCCACCTTGCTTTCTGACGGCACACCGGAAACCGACTCTTCGCATATTTTCAAATTGGCCTTTTGGATTATGTTGGTATATCCGTATTTAAAACATCAATATAACTATACCCGCCTTTTGGAGTTGGCTCTGGTTCACGATATTGCCGAGGCCGAAACCGGTGACTGCCCTAAATCGGTGCAATATGCACATCCGGAAATGAAACAACTCAAAAAAGAACAAGAACTCGCCGCAATGCAAAAATATCGTGATATTTTGCCACCTGAAATCGGCAATCGTATTTTTGACTTGTGGCAAGAATATGAAGATAAACAAACGCCGGAAGCTAAACTGGTAACGGCATTGGATAAAGTTGATGCCAACTTGCAGGCCAATTTTCATAAGGACGGAGATGTTCGCTACTGGCTTGATTGCGAGGATGGAGAGCGCTATCGCCAAATTAACACCGAAAAGAAGGCCGTGGTTGCTATTTTAGATGAAGAATTTGTTGAAGAATTGGAAAAAGGAACTATCGCTGTATCCGAGGAAAATATGCGGCGTTGGCCGGATAAATTTTAGCGAAAGGCAAATATATGCTTACCCGAACAAAACAAAAATTAAAGAAATGGATTGTTCGCATAAGTGTGCTTATTGCGATTATTTTACTTTGTTTCATTAATATCCGCCGTTTGAATAACAATATTTATTCCAACTACGAAAGAGCCGTGGAATACGGACGTGTCAGCGAAAACAAAGAAATAATAGAACCAGTGATAACTGCCGTGTTTTACAGCAGTCCGGCAATTAAAAAGAAAAATGTTTCCACCTATTTGGATCATTCTGATAATTATAAAGAACAAAATGTAAAAATGGTGGCTGTTCCTCAAATATTGACCGATAACAGTTTTCCGGTAGTGGAAAGACTATACGCCGAAATAAGTAAATATAACACCGTCAGCAAAGCTGTTTTGCTCACGGAAAATACTGACGGTGTAACTAATCATAAAAAAATTTTGCAAAAAACAATCGGGTTGAATGATATAGAAATCGTAAAGCTAAACGAAAAAGATATATCATCGGAAAAAACTATAGAAAAATATCTGCAACAAAAAAATATTTTGGTGATTGCACTGGTTAACTTGAACAATATCAATACCATTAAAAACAATTTTTTGGCCGATGAAATAATGTGGTTAGCTCAAAAATATGCATACAAAATGCACGTATTTGACGCCATTGATACCCAGATTGCCAAAGCCGCCGATAAAGATTATGAAACGCTATTTTCTCTATCCGTATCCAAAGAAGAACCCTTGTTGAAAAAGCAACAACATAATTTGCAAAGATATGTCAATCAATACAAATCTTTGTTGTTAAAATATTTCAAACAAAATTTATCTCTCGGCAAAGAAAAAGAAACTATTTGGCCGGCCAAAACCGTCCAAACTTATCGCCTTTATGACCGAGGTTTCGTTTATATTCGATTTTTCGGTGAAAATAAAAAGGAACTTTTTGCCCGTGCCAAAATCGGAAAAAACAAAGGCATTATTGTTGCTTTGGTGGAATTGGCACGCAAAGCTGCTCATAAAATATCGCAACCTATCAAGTCTTATAAAATATACTTGCTCACCGATTTTGAACCGCTGATTTGGGATGAAGAATCATTAATTAATGATTTGGAAACCGATGACGGCATATATATTAACTATATCAATAAGAAGGCTTTGATGGTAGCAGATGAACGACCGCAAAATCCTCATGATTGGCTCAAATTTTTATACACCAGAGCCGGTGTTCCCTCAAATGCAAATAAAGAGGACATCAAATTATTCAAATTTAAAACAGTGGAGATAGAAGATGAAAATTAATGGGTTTAAACTTAAATATTCGGCATCTGAATTAAAACAAAAAGTAAGCAAAGAAATGCGCCAAATTGTTTTAATAGATAAGGATAATGAATCTTATAAAAACTTATATGACGGTGATAAAAAAGCTCTTGTTCACTTGGTTAATGCCGCCAAAATCATCAATGACGTTGCTTTGGAAATGGATCATCCCTTAAATTTGGTGCAGAAACAAGCATTGGAAGTCGCCGCCGAAACCAGCCCTTATGCTGCCAATGCTTTAAAACTTTTTAATTCCTTAAACGGCGTTGCCGGCTCCAACGGTTTAGATAAAGAACCGGTTGAAATATTTGAGGGAATCCATAGCTATGAAGGATGCAACTTCTATCCTACCGACTTAGATTCCGCTGAATTACAAAAAATTATTAATCAAATGCTTGATGACGGTAAAACCGAGGAAGTAAAAAAAATCTTGAGTGCACGCACTATGGTCAGACGTGACGGAAAATACTTAAAAGCCATTGATTATACCGAATATTTTGAACCGGAATTTTCGGAAATTGCCAATGAACTGGAATGTGCTGCTCATTATACAACCGATGAATTATTCAAGGACTATTTAGGTTGGCAGGCACAGGCTCTCATACAAAATAATGTTGAGATGGATATTTTGGCTGACAAGCATTGGGCAAAAATGCAAGATACGCCGCTTGAATTTACCTTAAGCCGTGAAAACTATGACGATAAATTAACTCCGACAATCTTTGCCAATAAAGAACTTTGTCAGCGCTTGGAAAAACTTGGCATCAACCCTGTTCCTAAAGATATGCTCGGCATCAGAGTCGGTATCGTCAATAAAAAAGGCACCGATTTATTGCTAAAGTTCAAAGATGAAATGATTAAATTGGCATCGTTAATGCCGTACTGCAATGAGTACACACAGAATGTCGGAGGAAACAAAGGTTTAAAACAAACTATGGTCGATGCTGATATTGTTGCCTTAACCGGAGATTATGCGCTTTGCCGTGGCGGTATTACCACCGCTCAAAATCTGCCTAATAATGATAAACCGGCGTTATCGCATGGTGGTGGCAGACGTAATGTATATCACCGTCAGGTACGTCAATGTTCCGATAAAATAAAAGCACAGAAAATATTAGACGGATTGGTTGCGCCGGAATTACACAAATATTATGATGAAGACGCCGATCATCTTTTTGTAATCGGACATGAAAACGGGCACAGTTTAGGTCCGGACAGTTCCTATCAAACCGCTCTCGGCATCTATCAGCATATTATTGAAGAACACAAAGCCGACGTGATTTCAGCCGCTATGATGCCGGAATATGTGAAAGCCGGTATTATCAGCGAAGAAATGCTTAAATCAATTTATGCAACTTGGATTATTCGCCGTCATTTTATGATTGCATTTCCGCAAGACAGAGAAGCGCATCGTGTCGCCGATTTAATCGAATATAATTATTTACACGAACACGGAGCTTTTTATTTTGATAAAGATAAAAAATTGCATATTGATTTTGAAAAAATGAAAAATGTATGCAAACAACTACTAGCCGATACTATCAAAGTTCAACTTTCAAAATCTCCTGACTATGCCAAAGATTTCATAGACAGATGGTCAGATTGGAAAGATATGCAGCAATACATTGCCGATTTTAAGAAAAATTTAGGAGTTCGTCCTTATATTGAGATTGTCTCATCATTTTAAGAGGTATGCACTATGTTAAAAAAATTGGCTAATGGTGAACTTTCGTTAAAGTTGACTTTTTGGGTATTCGGATTACTGGGATATTTTATCTTTTTTGTTTTTACCAGTATCACTCACGCCGGAGTTTTACGCTATATTTGTTCTGCCGGACAAACCTGTTCTCAGAACCTGATTTTATATATATTGACTCACTTCATCAAACTGATGATGAGCGGAACACAAAGCGGCATTATGATTTATCTTATTGCTCACTTGCTTTTAAGTACCAGTTTTATTTTTTATATGTACATAACTTTAGCCGGATTATGGAAATCTGCCGCATCTTACGAGGGAGCCGCTTTTTGGGCTTGGAGTGCCAAAATAATTATGGTTTGTATTGCATTATTAAGCCTTAAATCTATTTTCTGATACGAAAGGACGAATATGAAAAAATTTTTATTGCTTTTGATAATTGTTGCCATAGCTTCCTGTTCTGTGGAAGTGGGTAAAGTAAGTCCGGAACGTAAGAAACTGTATGACCATAATAATAATCAGGAATTTTGTGAAAAAAATCCTGATAAATGCGTAAACGGTATCCCTTGGATGTAATTTAGTTTTATTGAAAACCGCAAACCGAGTTTATATATCCGCCTTGAATAAAGGAGGTATGTATGGAATTTTCTAAAAAATGGAACTACGACTACGACACAAAGTGCGAATGTTCTGATGATGACAGATGTGGTTGCACTTTCCCCAACAATATGACTCGGGGATTTATACCGGATTATCCTGCACAAAATGCCAACGCAAGTATTTGTAAACCGGTACTGGTCGGACAACAGGCATTTAATTTCAGTGCACCGGCAGTATTTGCCGACGGTTCCACCAACGACTTATTCAATTTTTTTGATTACATTGCGGACAGCTATGCCTTACTTATTTTTTATTTGGCCGATTTTTCTGCTGTATGTCCGTTGGAAATAACATCTTTTAATCAGGCCTACACGGAATTTACCAAACGGGATGTAAAAGTTGTAGCTGTCAGTGTGGATTCGCTTCCGGCACATATTGCATGGCGAAAACTTTCATTTGCCGAAGGTGGTATCGGACAAGTAAGTTTTCCGTTGGTTTCAGATTTAAGTAAAATAATTTGCGCCGAATACGGTGTATTGCGTCCCGACGGAATGGCTCAGCGTTCGACTTTTTTGATTGACAGAAACTATACCATTCGCTACCAAGCCGTATATGATCACAAAATAGAACGAAGCGTTGAGGAAACTTTACGTATTACCGACAGGCTCATTGCCTTGGATAACAGCGAATGTAAGGGATTTCAATGCTGGAATAAATCAAATAAACCGGCCGTATTGGAAACTTCCAAACATTTGTAGAAAATTGTTAGTGTTTACAAATTACTCTTTAATCCTTCCCGCAGTCGGATATACTGAAAGCGAGAAGGATTTTCATATCCGCAAAAAAAAGGAGTAATTTATGACAATAGTTTCGATTTGGTGCAGACATAAAAATGACAGCATTATCGGCATAGGTCCGGATATACCGTGGTATATTCCCTCAGATGCCAAACGCTTTCGCAATTTAACCATTAACAATACTTTGGTTGTAGGAAAAACAACTTATGAAACCTTCCCAAACCGTACATTACCCAATCGTAAATTCATTGTCTTATCGGATGTAGCGGATTATGAGGTTTCAGACAAGCAGAACCATAAGGTTGTAACCGATATTAATGTGCTCAAAGATTATCCCGAAGATTTATATATCTCCGGCGGAGCTTCGGTATACAAGGCCTTTTTCACCATACCTAAATTAAGACCGGATATTGTGGTCGATTGTGTTTATCAAGGAGAAATGAAAGAAGGATTGAGCGGCCCGAAAATCAGCGTTGCTCCTTGTGTGGAAGTAATGGAAAAAGAATATTTCGCTCTGCCGCAAAAATTTGAATTGGATAATGTAATTACTTCAATTTGGCTGAAAAAAGGCGATTTTGTGGAACAGGAAACAGTTAAAAAAATTTTGAACTATATGGAAACGGAAGGAAAATAAAATGCAACAATATTTAGATTTGTTACGTGATATTATGGAAAACGGCGTGGATAAAATGGATAGAACCGGTGTCGGCACACGCTCGGTTTTCGGCAGACAGATGCGCTTTGATTTGAGCAAGGGATTTCCTCTCGTAACCACCAAAAAAGTTCACCTGAAAAGCATTATTTATGAACTTCTGTGGTTTTTAAAAGGCGAAACCAATGTTAAATATTTGCAAGATAACGGTGTCAGAATCTGGAACGAATGGGCCGACGAAAATGGTGAATTAGGACCGGTTTACGGTTCGCAATGGCGTAACTGGAACGGAGAAGGAATTGACCAAATTGCCGAAGTTATTAAAACCCTTAAAACCAAACCTAATGACCGCAGAATGATTGTTTCGGCTTGGAATGTAGGCAAGATTCCGCAAATGCACCTGCCTCCTTGTCATATGATGTTTCAATTTTATGTGGCAAACAATAAATTGAGCTGTATGCTCTATCAACGTAGCTGCGATATGTTTTTGGGTGTCCCGTTCAATATTGCTTCGTATGCTCTTTTAACTATGATGATTGCTCAAGTTTGCGGATTGGAACTCGGCGAGTTTGTTCACACTTTGGGTGATACCCATATTTATCACAATCATTTTGAACAGGTTAAGGAACAGCTTTCACACACCCCTTATCCGTTACCGCAAATGAAGATTAATCCGAACGTTAAGGATATTAATGACTTCAAATATGAGGATTTTGAATTGGTTAACTACCAAAGTTATGACACCATTAAAGCAAAAGTTGCGGTGTAAAATATGTTCATAAAAAAAGTCCTCCGTTCAATGAAGAACGGAGGACTTTTTTTATAGGCATTTTTATTAGTACATACCGCCCATACCGGCTACACCTTCAGCGCCACCGTGACAGCTGCATTCTTTTTCCGGAATTTCGGTTACCATTGCTTCGGTGGTAATCAATAAACCGCCAACGGAAGCTGCATCTTGCAATGCCGTGCGAACAACTTCGGTCGGATCAACAATACCGGTCTTAAGCATATCGGCAAATTCGCCGCTTTGTGCATTATAACCGTAGTTATAATCTTTACTTTCGAGCAATTTTCCGGCAATTACCGCACCGTCAACTCCGGCATTTTCAGCAATTTGGCGTATCGGAGCTTGCAATGCCTTGCGGATAATATCAATACCAACATTTTGATCCTGATTTTCAGTTTTCAAGCTTGCCAATGCTTTTGTAGCATACAACAATGCAGCACCACCGCCGGCTACAATACCTTCACGAACGGCTGCACGAGTAGCGTGCAAGGCATCATCAATACGGTCTTTACGTTCTTTAACTTCAACTTCAGATGCACCACCGACTTTAATTACTGCTACGCCGCCGGAAAGTTTACCCAAACGTTCCTGTAATTTTTCACGGTCATAATCAGAAGTAGTCTGTTCGATTTCCTTACGAATTTGCGCAGCTCTTCCGGCAATATCTTCTTTATTACCGGCACCATCAATGATGGTAGTATCATCTTTGGTAATTTCCACACGTTTAGCTGTTCCGAGCATATCCAAAGTTACATTCTCAATCTTCATTCCGAGTTCATCGGAAATAACTTGTCCGCCAGTCAAGGTAGCAATATCTTGCAACATTGCCTTACGTCTGTCACCAAAGCCCGGAGCTTTAACTGCACAAACTTTTAAACCGCCACGGATTCTGTTAACAACCAAAGTCGCCAAAGCTTCGCCTTCAATATCTTCGGCAATAATTACTAAAGCACGTCCGGATTGCACGATTGCTTCCAAAATGGAAATCATCGGCTGCAGATTGGAAATTTTCTTGTCATAAAGCAAAATGAACGGGTTATCAAATTCGCAATTCATCTTTTCCGGATTGGTAACAAAATACGGAGAAAGGTAGCCACGATCAAATTGCATACCTTCTACAACGTCGAGTTCCGTTTCCAAACCTTTAGCATCTTCAACGGTAATAACGCCGTCATTACCAACCTTTTCCATAGCTTTTGCCAAATATTCACCGATAGTGGTATCTCCATTGGCGGAAATAGTACCTACTTGAGCGATTTCGGCAGATGATTGAACGGCTTTAGAACGCGATTTAACGTCTTCTACAACTTTAGATACTGCCATATCAATACCGCGTTTAACATCTTGCGGGTTCATGCCGGCGGCCACGGCTTTGCAGCCTTCGCGAATAATGGCTTCGGCCAAAACCGTTGCCGTTGTAGTGCCGTCACCGGCTTTATCCGCAGTTTTTTGCGCCACTTCTTTAATCAGCTGAGCGCCCATATTTTCAAACTTATCAGCCAAGGTGATTTCTTTTGCCACCGAAACGCCATCTTTGGTCACTTTCGGCGCGCCGTATGATTTATCAAGCATCACGTTGCGACCTTTAGGGCCTAAAGTTACTTTTACCGTTGCGGCCAATGTTTCCACGCCTTTAAGCATTTTTGCGCGGGCATCTGTGCCAAATTTAATATCTTTTGCTGCCATTTTTTATTTTCCTTTCTACTATTCTATAATTGCCAATATATCAGATTCTTTTACAATTAAGCGTGTTTCTCCGTCCACCTTAATTTCCGTGCCTGCCCATTTACCGAACAACACTTTATCGCCGACTTTTACCGTCATCGGCACAATTT
>OMQI01000007.1 GCA_900313185.1 uncultured Rhodospirillaceae bacterium | reverse complement strand
TGGCGGAACGTATAGGACTCGAACCTATGCATCCTTTTAAGGGGATGACGGATTAGCAATCCGCTGCATTACCACTCTGCCAACGTTCCAAAGCTTCAATAAGGCGTTTTTTAGCCTATCTTTTGTCGTTCGTCAATATATTTTTTTAATTTTGAGCATTTTTTTCTTAAAAAGTTAAAAATAAAAAATTTGACAGATGCTTGAAATTTTAAACTTTCATCATATTTTTTATAAAAACAATTTATGAAAGGAAAAAATAAAATGGGCGATATGGCAAGACGTATTTCAAAAACAGACGTCAATGATTTAATCAAAACATTAAACGAAGCATATGCTGAAGAATGGCTTGCATACTATCAATATTTTATAGGGGCTAAGCTGGCTCAGGGTATTTTAAGACCATCAGTCGTTGAAGAATTTGAAGAGCACGCCAAAGAAGAATATGAGCATGCACAAATGCTTGCAGACAGGATTATTGAACTCGGCGGCACCCCGATTATTAATTTTGACGATTTAAGCAAAATTGCCAAATGTAAGTATGAAGCACCGATTAAAGAAGATACTGTTTCGCTGATTAACCAAAATCTTGATGCGGAACGTTGTGCGGTCGGGCGTTATCAAGGCATTTGTGATATGACGTCCGGCAAGGATTATGTGACATTTAATTTGGCACGTCACATCTTAAAAGAAGAAATTGAACATGAACAGGAAATGGAAGATTTTATGGCCGATTTTGAAACCGCTAAACAATATATAAAAGCTTAAATTAAAATCCTCCGGTCAATAAAGCCGGAGGATTTATTTTTTAGTTATTTGAACTACGGTTTCAGCTATTTTACCTTAAAAAACAGGGTATTGCCGGCCGAAGCACAAACACTCGCAATATTGCTCAAACTAATCGGAATAGCACCGTTATAGGCTATCAATTTATTATTTTCTGTGACAACCTGTCCTTTGTTGGCTGCCGAATCCATCACATCGGTTTCCACAAAATCTCCGCCGGCTATGGCGCCGATAGCTACCAGATTACCATACCAATTTTCTGCCAACAAATCGGCACATGCTTTACGATCCAAATCGGATAAGACAATGCAAAATGCTTCATTGTCGCCGTTAGTTGCTCGGGAACATTCGCTGACACGCACACGTCCGCCGATAGCATGATGTAATGTATCCGTGTCGGCTTCATATTCAAATGCCGTAATATTTAGTGCCGGCTTATGCGTATAAACTTCCAAAGTATCATATACATGCGCTCCCGAATAAAATTTGCGCACCTGCTGAATGGTATCTATAACTTGTGAAGTAACTTTATATACTTTATATTTATGCATGGCTTGCGCATAAACCGTTAAACCGCCAACCGATAAAACACCGACAATTGCTAATACACCGAGCATTTCAATCATTGAGCGACCGCTTTGTAAAACTTTCATTTTTTCCTCTTTGACTTAATTAAAACTTGCTATAAAATTATGTCTTTGACTAAACAGAGTCAAGTATTTTTGCGCTTTTGCAAAAACTTTGATTATTTCACAATCATAATATTGTCAAAACCGACAATTTGCAGCATTTTTTTGATTGTGTCATTGGCGTTGATAATTGTCATTTTACCACCGGTAGCATTCATTTGTTTTTGCGCCTTAAGCAACACGCGTAAGCCGGCAGAAAAAATATAATCCACTTCCTTAAAATCAAAGGTTAAATCGTTTACGCCTTCAAGCTGTAATGCCTGTGCCAAAACCGGTTCCATATTGGCATCTATTTTACCTTTAATGATATATGTTACTTTATCTTTATTGCGAATTTGCGAAACTTCCATGGTTTTTCTCCTTTATTGTTTATGCTCGGCGCAAATAAGTGCCCATAACTTTTTTGCGACCGTATTTTTCAAAATTGACTTCACAGCTTTGCCCTGAAACAGCGGTTATTTTGCCAAAACCGAAACTTTCATGATATACCCTTACTCCAATCAGGCTGGATGTGCGTGAACTCATATCCGAATCATAATCAGCGTAATCGTCCGGTTCATAGGTATATTCATCTGCATCTTCATCATAACGCTGATAGCTCGGTTTGGTGGAAAATGTTTTTTTCTTCTTATAACCACTTTTGTAACCGCCGTAAGAGCGATAACCGGAAGAATATCCCGAGCCATATCCGCCTTTGTAATATGCACTTTGATTGGCATGAATATCCAAACATTCACTCGAAATTTCGTTAAAAAAACGCGACGGTTGCATTTGCCGCCATTCACCGTATATCAGACGGCTGTTGGCGGTTGTGATATAAAGCTTTTGTTTGGCGCGCGTAATAGCTACATAGGCCAAACGACGCTCTTCTTCCAATGCATTTGAACCGCCTT
>OMQI01000150.1 GCA_900313185.1 uncultured Rhodospirillaceae bacterium | reverse complement strand
TCTTAATTCACTGTTTTCGAAGACTTTTATGCAACATATACAAAAAAGCCTCCGCAAAGGAGGTCTGGAGAGTTCAACAATCATGTAATATCAAATGACCCTCTTGGTCTTTTAAACTATGCTTTTTCAAGGATAGAGGCACAGTTTTTGGACATCCACCAAAAGCTCCCAGACCACAATGCAGTCTGGAACGTATTGCCATGCAGGCTGTCAAACAACAACCTGCAGGCTAACGACACCATCCCCGGCGCCGGATATTACAAAGAGCTGTTGAGGCTCCGAACCTTCATAAAGATTCTAGACATGCTTACACGCATATCGTAAGACGAGTATAACACACTTTTTTAAAAAGAAATATGAATTTTTTGTGAACTTTTTAAATTGGGGAAAAATCATTTCGGAAATGTTTGTTTTATAACTTAAAACCCAAAGCGAGGATTACTCCTCGCTTTTAGTTTCTTCGTCTTTCTTGGCAATATCTGCCGCCACTATCGGATTATGCATCAGGCGATTTATTCGCTCTGCTTCCTCAAATGTATCATCGACTCTAAAATTGATTTCCGGCGTAAAACGCAATTTCAGCTTATCGGCAATCAGTTTTTTAAACAACCATTTATCTGCCGATAATTGTTCCAAAACCGTACCCAAATTTTTACCGTTTAAAGTCATTAAATACACTGTAGCATATTTTAAATCCGGAGACATTATCACATTAGTAATCGTGATAAACGCACTACTGACTTCTTGCGAGCGTACATTGCCTTGCTCTATGGCTTCGGCAATAACCCTGCGCACTTCCTGTCCGACACGCAATTGACGATTAGATAATTTCTGAGCCATCTTTCAACTCTCCTATTTATAAAGTCTTGGCAATTTCTTCTACTTCATAACATTCAATAGAGTCATTGACTTGAATATCGCTGTAATTTTCAAAACTCATACCGCATTCAAATCCTTCCTTAACCTCTTTAACGTCATCTTTGTAGCGTTTTAATTGCCCCAGATTACCATCGTGAATAACCACGTTATCACGCAATAATCTGACTTTAGCTCCACGTTTAACCATACCTTCGGTCACCATACAACCGGCAACTTTTCCGACACCTGTAATATTGAACACATTGCGAATTTGCGCATATCCCAAAATCTTTTCACGCAATTCCGGCGTCAACATACCTTCAAGGGCTTTCTTAACATCATCCACAACCGTATAAATAATCGAATAATATCTGATATCAACCCCATCACGATGCGCCATATCACGAGCCTGCGCATTGGCACGAACGTTAAAGCCGATAATCAGTGCATCAGAAGCGTGCGCCAATGTTACATCTGATTCGGAAATAGCACCAACTGCAGAGTGCAATACTTGCACGGAAACTTCATCATTGGACAGTTTTTTAAGCGAACCTTCCAATGCCTCAATAGAGCCCTGAACATCAGCCTTTATAACCACAGACAAATGCTTCGATTCGCCGGATTTAATTTTATCCATCATCTGTTCCATAGCCGATTTTGTATTGGCAACAATTTTAGCATCACGTTCTTTGCGGATACGATATCCGGTAACTTCACGAGCCTGTGCCTCATCTTTAACAACTACAAAGGTATCACCAGCCATCGGAGTTCCTTGCAAACCAACCACCTCAACCGGAGTTGCCGGAGTTGCCAACGGAACTTTTTTACCCAGTTCGTTGAACATAGCACGTACACGCCCCCACTCTTTACCGGCAATCAAAATATCGCCCACATTAAGAGTTCCACGTTGTACCAAAACGGTTGCCACCGAACCGCGTCCTTTTTCCATTTTAGCTTCTACAACGGTTCCTTGTGCAGCGTGATTCGGATTTGCTTTCAAATCAAGCATTTCTGCCTGCAATAAGATTGCTTCCACCAACTTATTAATATTGATGCGCTTTTTAGCCGAAATCTCCGCACACAAAGACTCACCGCCCATTTCTTCAACACCTATACCGTATTGCAAAAGTTCGGTTTTCACACGCATCGGATCTGCACCCGGTAAGTCAATCTTATTGATTGCCACTACAATAGGTACTCCGGCAGCTTGTGCGTGGCGAATTGCTTCTACGGTTTGCGGCATAATACCATCATTAGCGGCAACCACCAATACCACAATATCGGTGACTTGCGCACCTCTGGCACGCATTTCCGAAAATGCTTCGTGCCCAGGAGTATCAATAAAGGTAATCTTCTGACCGCCTTCAACCGTTATTTGATAAGCACCTATATGCTGAGTAATACCGCCGGCTTCTTTGGCAACCACATTTGTTTCACGCAATGCATCCAAAAGTGATGTTTTACCATGGTCAACGTGTCCCATAACCGTAACAATCGGTGCACGCGGCAACAAATCATCTGCAGTATCTTCCGGACCGGTTAAACCTTCTTCGACATCACTGTCGGAAACACGCTTAACTTTATGTCCCATATCTTCAACGATAATCTGCGCCGTATCGGCATCAATAGCTTGATTGATTGTAGCCATTACCCCCATTGACATCAAACGTTTGATAACGTCCGTACTCTTTTCAGCCATACGGTTTGCTAATTCTTGAACCGTAATGGTTTCCGGAATAATTACTTCCTTAATAACCTTTTCCTGTGGTGTCTGAACTTGCTGTTGAACAGGTTTCGGTTGTTTCTTTTTAAATCTGCGATGCGGAGCATAACCATAATCATCGTCATCATCATCTCCGCCACCCATATAATTGTTTACATTTATTTTATTGTTGCGGCGTTGAACTTCAAAACTGCGTTTCTGAATTTTCTTACGTTCCTGTTCAAAAGTTTCCTCTTTAGTCATAGAATGCTTTTCAGACACTGAAGATGTTTTTTTGCCTTTCTTATAATAAGCCTCATCTTCATCATCGTCTTCATCATCATAATCTTTTGATTTTTTCGTTTTGTATT
The DNA here is from genome assembly GCA_900313185.1 of uncultured Rhodospirillaceae bacterium. GTDB lineage: Bacteria > Pseudomonadota > Alphaproteobacteria > RF32 > CAG-239 > RUG410. The sequence goes on along the minus strand of OMQI01000150.1, from coordinate 4,297 downwards.
CGGTTTCAGACTTAGAAGCGCTTTTTTCAGCCTGTTCTTTTTTCTGTTTTTCCTCTTTCTCCGCTTTAGCCGCTTTTTCTTCCTGCTTTTTCAATTTTTCTGCGGCTTTTTTCTCGGCTTCTTCTGCCAAACGTTGCTGCTCAAGAGCATCTTCCTGTTCAGCTTGCTGCTTTTTACGAATTGCCTCTTTAGCCTCTTCTTCCTGCTTGCGCTTGGCATCATATTCTTTAGCTTCTGCCAATAATTTTAATTTTTGCGCTGTAGCTTCATCAATTTCCACCTTAGGAGCAACTTTATGCTGTCCGGAACTTATCACCCGTTTTTTACGCACCTCAACTTGCACCACTTTCTTTCCTTCGGAAGCAGCCGGTTTATTTACATTTTTCAAAGTGAGGGTTGACTTTTTGGATAAGGTCAATTTTCCCGATGCACTCTCTTCTGTCATTAATCAAAATCTCCATTACTTGTTCAAAAAAGTCTGATATCGCTTAAGGGCAAGACGCACCATTTGGCTCATCGGAGTATTTTTAACCGCCAAATAAACCGTATTTTCACGATTAAGCGCCTTACTTAAGGTCGCAACATCATACAAACTGTATATTTCCATATCTTTGGCCATTGCTGTGATTTTCTGCTTACCGTCATCACCTGCATCATTTGCTTCTATCACAAAGGCTGCCTTGCCTTTTGCTATAATATCTTTAACTTTTTCCTGTCCCAGAACCAAATCTCCGGATTTACGAGCCAAATTGACGGCGTCTAACCCTTTTTTGCATAAAATCTGCTCCACCATCTGCGGTAAATCTTCTTTTACCACCGTTTTGGTATGCAAAATTTTATTTAGCGGATTTTTTACCGTCAATTCCTCCAATATCTTTTTAGAATTAGAAATATAAAAACCGTGTCCGTCCAACTTTTTATTAAAATCGGGCAGAATCGTGCCATCCTTCAACAAGATAAAGCGCAACAGCTCATCTTTAGGCTTTACGACACCAGTCAACACGCATTTTCTGATTTCTGCTTCTTTTGACATTTACCAAACCTCGTAAAAACTATTCTTCGTTTTTCTCTTCGTCATTAAACCAATGTTCACGAGCCGACATTATGATTTCATTGGCTTCAGTTTCGGTAATGGTATCGTTACCGAGCATTTCAATCAATTCATCAGCAGCTAAATCTGCCAAATCATCAATATTCTTAACACCTTTTTCAGCCAAAGTGATTATCATATCTTGATCCAATCCGGCAACTTCTTTCAAGCTTTCATCGATTTTCAATTTCTTACTCTTAGCGGCAAATTCTTTATTGCGTTTAGCAACAAATTCTTTGGCACGATTTTGCAATTCGGCGGCAATATCATCATCAAAACCTTCTATTTCCGAAAGTTCTTTTTGTTCTACCATCGCCACTTCATCAACCGTTGAAAATCCTTCGGCAACTAACAAGTGAGCAATCATATCATCGACATCCAAAGCTTCCATAAAGCGTTGAGTGCGAACTTTATTTTCATTGGCTCTGCGTTCTCTTTCCTGTTCTTCGGTCAACACATCAATATTGGCACCCAACAATTGCGACGCCAATTTCACATTTTGCCCTCTACGACCGATGGCGAGCGAAAATTGATCTTCAGAAACTACTGCTTCAATACGATTATTTTCTTCATCCAAAACCACTTTGGTAACTTCAGCCGGAGCAAGTGCGCTCACAATATATTGAGCTTTATCTTCGGAATAAGGAACAATATCGATTTTTTCGCCTTGCAATTCCGTAACCACGGCTTGAACACGAATACCCTTCAAACCAACGCAAGCACCAACCGGATCTATGGTTTTATCATTTGCTTTAACCGCAATTTTTGCTTTAGAACCCGGATCACGAGCCACGCCCATAATTTGTACCACGCCGTCATAAATCTCAGGAACTTCCTGTGTAAACAACTTTGCCATAAATTCCGGACAGGTACGGGACAAGAAAATTTGAGGTCCCTTGGTTTCACGGCGAACATCTAACACATACGCTCTAACTCTGTCACCATTTTTGAAGTGTTCTCTCGGAATGGTTTCATCGTGACGCAAAACTGCTTCGGTCTTACCGATATCCAAAATTGTGTTACCGAATTCAACTCTTTTAACCGTACCGTTAATAAGAGTTCCAACTTTTTCCTTATATTCCTCATATTGCTTATTGCGCTCTGCCTCACGTACTTTTTGCATAATAACACCTTTAGCGGTTTGAGCAGCAATACGTCCGAAATCAATCGGCGGTAATTGATCTATAATAAAATCTCCAACTTTCAAAGATTTATCATATGTCTTAGCTATTTTAAGCGGAACTTGAGTTGCTTCGTTTTCGATAACTGCATCATCGGCAACTACTTCACGATAACGAGACAAGCTGATTGCACCTGTTTTACGGTCAATACTTACTCTGATGTCGTGTTCAAAGCCGTATTTTGTTCTTCCGGCTTTTTGAATAGCCACTTCCATTGCCGTAAGAACGTCTTCTTTATCAATGTTTTTCTCTCTGGCAACCGCATCGGCAACAGCAACAATTTCCGGTCTCGGCATATTTTCAAAATTTTCCATTTTAGTAAACCTCTCTTTTCAAGTTAAAGATTAAATTTCCACAGCTTCGTGAGCTAATTGGTATTTTTCCCACAATTCATCGGTAACTACCAATTTGGCTTTGGCAATCAAATCAAACGGAATTGTGTATTGTATATCTTCCATAGTCAAAACAACGCTATCATCATTGACTTGGATAATTTTTCCTTTGAAACGCTTACGATTTTCCACCTTATCTTCGGTTTCCAATTTTACTTCATACCCTGTATAGCGTTTAAAATGCTCTAATTTGGTAAGCGGACGGTCAAGCCCCGGAGAACTTACTTCAAGTGAATACTTATCGGCAATCGGGTCTTTTTCATCCAAAACATCCGACAACAGATGACTTACCTTAGCGCAGTCATCTACTGTTATGTCCGAACCGTCAAGTTTATCAATCATCACTTGCAGTGTTTGATTAACCTGTCCGATACTCATCACTCTTACCAATTCATATCCGGCAGCGGTTACCACCGGCTCAATCAAATCCTGTAAATAGTGTTTTTGCATATCTGTTCCTTCTAACAAAAAAGCGGGGCCTTTCGGCTCCACCTTTGATAATATTGTTATGTTGTCAACACATATAACACACTTTTTGAGTTTGTAAAGCATTTTTTTTATTATTTTGCATTTTTCAACATATTATATCAATTCTACCAACTTCACTACCGCTTTTTTCAAAAACGCTATTCTTTCATTATATGCCGATAAATCCCTGTCTATAAACAGTTTTTGATCCGGACGGATTTTCAGTACACCGAATGAACGAGATACTAAATCAATCAACTTATCAACCGCCGCAAATTTATCATTGTGAAATGCTATCAAAATTCCTTTGGCTCCGGCATCAACTTTGGCTATATTAGCCTTATAACAAAGTTGTTTAATTTCGATGGTTTTAAGCAAATTTTCCACCTCCGGCGGAATGGTACCGAACCTATCTGTCAGCTCCTCACGCATATCCATTAATTCGTTTTCGTCTTTAAGCGCCCCTATACGTCGATAAAGTCCCAATCTTACACCCAAATCACGCACATAATTTTCTGGAATCATAAGCGGAACACCGGTAATAATTTGCGGTGACCATTCCGTATTCTGTCCTTCAATTGAAGTCTCATTATTCAATCCGGCCTTTTGCCGTTCTATTTCTTCTTCCAACATATGTTGATATAAAGCTATACCTACATCTTTAATATGCCCTGATTGTTCCGTTCCCAAAACGTTACCGGCTCCTCTGATATCCATATCGTGACTGGCAAGCGAGAAACCTGCGCCTAATGTATCCAATGCCTGCAAAATCGCCAATCTTTTTTCAGCTGTTTGATTAAGTTTTTTCTTTTGCGGAACCGTGAAATAACAATAACCTCTCACTTTAGAACGTCCGATACGTCCTCTCAGTTGATATAATTGGGCAAGTCCGAACATATCGGCACGATAAATTATCATGGTATTGACTTTCGGCATATCAATACCAGATTCAATGATAGTAGTTGATAACAGCAAATCATATTTTCCGTCGGCAAAATCACCGATAATATCTTCCAGTTGTTTAGCCGGCATTTGCCCATGCGCCACCGCAATTTTAATATCCGGCACCAAATCACGCAAAATCTTTTCAATTTCCGGAATATCTGAAACCCGAGGACATACAAAAAAAGTTTGCCCGCCTCGGAATTTTTCACGATATATCGCTT
>OMQI01000195.1 GCA_900313185.1 uncultured Rhodospirillaceae bacterium | reverse complement strand
TTGCCCGCCTCGGAATTTTTCACGATATATCGCTTCTTTCATCATTACCCTGTCAAACGGCATCACAAAAGTTCGTGCCGCCAACCTGTCAATCGGCGGAGTAGCAATAATACTGAGCTGTTTAACCCCGGTGAGCGAAAGTTCCAAAGTACGAGGTATCGGCGTTGCGCTCAAAGTTAAAACGTGGACATCGGATTTAAGCGCCTTGAGCTTTTCTTTATGTGCCACACCGAAATGTTGTTCCTCATCAATAATCAATAATCCCAAATTACTGAACTTAATATCTTTAGCCAGCAAAGCGTGGGTTCCGATAACAATATCCACTTCCCCGCTTTCCATTCCCTCTTTGGTAGCTTTAACCTCTTTGGCGGTACTCAAACGAGAAAGCATTCTTACTTTCAAAGGAAATCCCTGCATACGCTCAACAAAATTGATATAGTGCTGCCTGGCCAGTAATGTAGTAGGCACAATAAGCGCTACCTGAGCGCCTGACATAGCCACCGTAAACGCCGCTCGCAATGCAACTTCGGTCTTACCGAAACCGACATCACCGCAGACCAATCTGTCCATAGGTTCGCCGGCATTTAAGTCATGTAAAACATCTTGAATTGCTTTTAACTGATCCACTGTTTCCTGATACGGAAATTTAGAACAAAATTCATCATAAACTCCGCCCTGCGTAAAAAAGCTTTCCGCCGATTTCAAATGTCTTTCGGCTGCCAATTTAATCAGCTTTTCGGCAATATCTTTGATTTTTTCTTTTACTTTGGCTTTTTTAGCCTGCCATGCTAATCCGCCTAAAACATCAAGCTGTATTTTATCATCATCGGAACCATAGCGGGAAATCACATCAATATTTTCGACCGGCACAAATAACTTATCATCGTGTGCGTATAAAATCTTCAAGCAATCATGAGGGGCTCCTCCAGCTTCTATTGTTTCCAATCCCATAAAACGCCCGATACCGTGGGCAATGTGCACTACCAATTCTCCGACATTCAAAGATGAAACATCGGCAATAAAATCCTTTGAAGTAACTTTTTTAGCTTTGCGTTGTTGACGTTCTCCCAAAATATCCTGTTCGGAAATAAAACAATACTTTTCATCACGGAAACCGTGTGCCAAATCGGCAATAACCAACACAATTCTCTTTTGTGAACAAAGCTTTAGTGCTGCCTGCCAATCATCGGCAATCGCTACGTTTTTTATTTTATACTCGTTCATCAAGGTAAGCAATCGCTCACGAGAACCTAAAGAATAACAGCAAATTATTCGGTTTAACTTACCGTTCTCGAGCAAATAATTGTTCAATTCTTCATAAACTGCCGCATTACTGATATGTCTGGCGTGAACAAAATCTCTGCCCGGAATTGAATTGGCACTGACACATTGTTTTTCACTGACCGCCGACAAAGAATACAAATATGTTGCCTTTCTTTGCTCTGCTTTTTTATTGAACTCATCGTTTGTAAGGTACAGCATATCGGGCGACAACGGACGATATATTTCTTCGACATTTTTATTCTTAATTTTCATCGCCTCAAGACGAGCTTCATAATAATCGGCAATACCTGCCGACTTAGACTGCATAGCTTCTTCACAATTACGCCCTATAACAACGGAAGCATTCGGTAAATAATCAAATAAACTCGGTAAAGCATTTTCATAAAAAAGCGGCAACCAGTTTTCCATACCCATATATTTTCGGCCTTCCGACACGGCTTCATACAGTTCATCGTGCATACCTTCGGCCCCGAAATATTCACGGTATCTTTCCCTAAAATAGCGAATTGCCTGCTTATCGGGAACAACTTCTCCGGCAACTTGAAAACTGTATTCTTTAAGCTCTCCTATAGTGCGTTGACTTACCGCATCAAAAAAGCGGATACGCTCAACTTCATCATCAAATAAATCTATTCTCAGCGGTTGTTCCGTTCCACTCGGAAATATATCCACAATATCTCCGCGCACGGCATATTCTCCGGCCTCCATTACCTGTTCTACTCTGGTATAACCGTTAATTACCACATAATGGAGAAAATCATCAAAATTCAGCTTCTCGCCGACTTTAATATTTTTACGGGCATTCTTAAATATTTTTGCCGGCGGAAGTTTTTGCAAAACCGCACCGATACTGGTAACCACCACCAACGGCTTTTTA
>OMQI01000089.1 GCA_900313185.1 uncultured Rhodospirillaceae bacterium | reverse complement strand
CAGTGAATGTCATATTGTCCGTCTAAATACTCCGGCTGAGCAATAATATCCTGATGAAGCGGGATTGTAGTTTTAACTCCCATTATCACAAACTCTTCCAAAGCACGACGCAAACGCATCAAAGCCGCATTACGAGTGCCGGCGTGAACAATCAATTTGGCAATCATACTATCATAAAACGGCGGAATTGCATATCCGGAATATATTTCCGAATCTACACGCACTCCCAAACCTCCCGGAGCGTGCCATTCTTCAATTTTTCCCGGACAAGGAGCAAAGGTTGCCGGATCCTCGGCATTAATACGACACTCTATGGCGTGACCGTTAAATTTTATATCATCTTGCGTATAACCCAATTGAGCACCGGAAGCAATACGAATTTGTTCTTTAACAATATCTATACCGGTAATAGCCTCGGTAACCGGATGTTCCACTTGCAAACGGGTATTCATTTCCATAAAATAGAATTTGCCGTTTTCATACAAAAATTCCAGAGTTCCGGCATTGCAATAACCTATCTTGGCAATTGCCTTGCGCACAATTTCACCGATTTCACGGCGCTGATTTTCATTCAAGGCCGGAGACGGACTTTCTTCTATCACCTTTTGATTGTTACGTTGAATTGAGCAATCACGTTCTCCCAAATGCACAACATTGCCGTATTTGTCAGCCAATACTTGCATTTCAATGTGGCGAGGATGTTGCAAATATTTTTCCATATATACCACATCGCTAGGGAATGCAGCTTTGGCTTCGGCTTTAGCCATCGTATAAGCTTCTTCGATATCTTCATCGCTAAATGAAATTTTCATTCCTTTACCGCCACCGCCGTCTTTAGCCTTGATAATCACCGGATAACCGATTTTATTTGCCCATTGTTTGGCGTCTTCAACCGTTTCAAGCGCCGGAGAACCTTCGGTAATCGGCAAGCCTGCTTCTTTAGCAGCTTTACGTGCGGTGATTTTATCACCCATCAAGCGCATCTGTTCAACACTCGGGCCGATAAAAGTTATACCGTGTTTCTCCACCATCTCAGCAAAATCGGCATTCTCGGATAAGAAACCGTATCCCGGATGAATGGCATCGGCACCTGTTATAATTGCGGCCGAAATGATTGCCGGCTTATTCAAATACGAATCTGCAGAACGAGCCGGCCCTATGCAAACAGCCTCATCTGCCAAACGAACATGCATAGCATTGGCATCGGCTTCGGAATGCACTGCAACCGTGCGAATTCCCATTTCACGACAAGCACGATGAATTCTTAAAGCTACTTCGCCACGGTTTGCTATTAATATTTTTTCAAACATATTGTTTCCTAGATATTATTCAATAATGACAAGCGGTTCCCCATATTCCACCGGATCACCGGTTTCCACCAAAACTTTGGTAACCTTACCGGTTTTATGTGCTTTAACCGGATTAAAGGTTTTCATAGCTTCAATCAAGCAGACGGTATCACCAACGGAAACATTATCACCCGGCTTAACATAAGTCGGAGCGTCCGGATTACTGGAAAGATAAACCACACCCACCATCGGAGATTTCACGGCATTCGGGCTGTTGGAATAATCAACGGTTTCATCTACCTCATTTTTTTCCTCGTTATGGATAACCGGAGCTACCGGTGCCGCCACTGCTACCGGTGCCACGCTCGGAACATATCCTCCGCAAGCTTCACGTGAAAGCGAAATTTTGCAATTTTCATCTTCATATTTAAGACCGGTAAGTTGATTTTTATCGAGTATTTCAGCTAATTTGCCGATGATTTTGGTATCAATAGAATTTGACATTTTTATCATTTTTCCTTTCTTTCACAAAACATAGAAACATCTATATCTCATTTTTGCAAAAAAACAACAAAAATGTGCATTTTTTTGCATTTTTTGAGCAAAAATCATCATTTTTTGTTTGTTTTTACACATTTTTTGCATTTTTTAAAATTAAAAAAACGGCTGTGCATAACTGACAGCCGTTGTCGTTTTTTTTAACCCTTAAAATGCGTAATTGAAACCAAACGCAAATACCTTAATTGAGTTAGTATAATCTGCCGTGGCATTCATACCCGCATTACCCGTAAGGGAAGTGTCCAAATGTGACTTATGCGCATACATATAGGTATATGCCATATTAAAGCTTAAATGTTCGTTATACTGATAGCTTAAACCGGCAGAATACCAAACACGGTCGGTATCCGGAATACGTGGGGTTCTGTGTTGCAAACGAACAGCACCTTGGTCATACGCAAGACCTAAACGTAATTTCCACTGTTCATCAAGCATATAATTAGCCCCGATAGCATAGAAATTGGTATCACGCCACTTTTCCTGAACACGAGCAATATACCCCGGTGTCGCCGGATTGTTAAAACCGTCTTTACTGACGAAGGTTAAATTTTGGAAAGAACTCCAGAATACTCTTTGATACTCGGCCATAACTGCCAAACGAGTATTAATATCGTGGTATACACCCATAGACAGCATTGCCGGAGTAGTCAATTTTGCACTGATTGTCTGATTCATCAAGGCATCTATCATAGCACCTTGAGCCCCAGGTACTGCACTGCCGGATGACGTCATTTTACCTTTAATTTTGTGTTTTATCTCGCTACGATAACCAACGCCCATACGAGTTGCATCGTTGAACTCATACAACATACCGAGCTGATACCCTAAATCCATAGCGTGTCCGCCTACGGTTACAATTTCGGTTCCGCTTTGACGATGGCTGTTGGTTAAGTGAGCCCAGACCAATTGTCCTTGTAAACCGGCACCTACTGAAAGTTTATCGGTTGCCTTATAAGCTACCATTGGAGTGATGGTTGCGGTTTTTACGTCAGAAGTAATTCCGTGATCAGAACCTACCCAATCTTTATCATATTTGGTAATCATACCAAACGGACTGTTTCCGCTCAATCCCAAAAACAATTTATCGTTAACTTGGTGAGAAATGGCAAAGTTTGGAGAAATTGCGGCGTGCACTACATTTTGCACGTCTGCATCACGATTGCCGTTTTGATCTTTTACATTCTTAGCAGTGGCTTTAGGCGCAATGTAGCTGCCTCCACCGGAAAACTGAGTTCCTTTGTGTCTGGTCAATCCAGCTACATTATAATAAGCATATGAATTTTCTTCTGCGCCGGCAGTAGCTCCGGCATAGGCGTTACCTTGAGCAGCTGATGATTGCTCTCTCAAGTGGAATCCGGCAGCTTGGGCATTACTGCATAACAAAACGGCGGTAATTGCTGTCGTTAAGGATAAAACTTTTTTCATATTAGTCCTGTTTATCTGTTACTACAATTGAGAAACCGGAGTACCCTCCTTTAGTTTCCCTCGGGGAACCTATTACAATATTTTAATTTTGGCAAGTTTTTTCTGTATTTTTATAAACATTTTTATCATATATTGCAAATAATGACGCAATTTCAATATATTATCGAATGCTTTAGACTTGTTGATTAATGCGGTTATTTTGTTTACAAAATTTTACCCTGTGGTATAACAAAGGATACTATGTAACTATAAGAAAGGTTAAATCCGTGAGAGACTTTGTCAGACTTTGTTTAAGATGTATTTTAACATTAATGAAAGCTAAGTGTATTTTTGAATTTGATGTCGACAAACTACCGAAAAAAGGCGTTTTTGTAGTTAACCATGTGTCGTACTTGGATCCGATTCTGCTGTTTGCGTTTTTACCGGGAAATCCGGTGTTTGCGCTTAACGGTCACCTATATCGCCGGCATTGGATACGTTTTCTTATGCAAAGAGCCGATGTGGTGCAATTTAATCCGATTGAACCTGCCGATATTAAAAAATTAATTGCCACCGTTGATGAAGACAGATTGGTGGTTATTTTCGCCGAAGGACGTATTACTGATGACGGCGGTTTGATGAAAATATATGAGGCTCCGGGGCTGGTAGCGGATAAATCAAAAGCTCCTCTTATTCCGGTTTGGATTGATGGTCCGCAATACGGATATTTTTCAAAAACCAAAGGTAAGCTTCCTCATCGTCCGCTTCCAAAAATGCGTATATATGTAGGAAAGCCACGCAGTTTCAAACTCAAGGATGAATTACGTCGTCAACGTGATCATATCAGTAACGAAGTTTATATCATCTTACGTGAGATGGGCTTTAAAATTAACTATGATCCGAATATTTCAATTTTTGCCCAATTGATGAAAACCGCCAAAGTTTATTCCCGTACCGGTTGGTTTTCCAAGCGTCCACGCATCATTGAAGACATCAACCGTAAGAAAAAGTCTTATAAAGATATTATCGTGGCGGCTTTTGCTTTGGGACGTTCATTTAAAAAGTTTACGACCCGTGATGAAAATGTCGGGGTTCTGTTGCCGAACGCCATCGCTACGGTATGTACATTTTTCGGGTTATCTGCTTTTGAGCGTACTCCGGTTATGATTAATTTCTCCGTCGGCGCCAAAAATATGGTTTCTATGTGCCATACGGCAATGGTAAAAACGGTAATAACCTCAAAGACTTTCATTATTAAAGGTAAACTTGAGCCGGCAATTGAAGAACTGGAAAAAGCCGGACAGAAAATAGTTTATTTGGAAGATATTGCCAAGAATATGTCCTTATGGATTAAGATTAGCGCTTTTCTAAGCTATAAGGTAAAGCATGTTCCGCATAAACAAGGCGGAGATAAAAAGGCGGTTATTCTGTTTACTTCCGGTTCGGAAGGCGCTCCGAAGGCCGTTTTACTCAGCCACGCTAACTTAATTGCCAATGTAAATCAATTAGCGGCCATTCAAACTGTCACATTCAAAGACTTGTTATTCAATGCCCTACCGATGTTCCACAGCTTTGGGTTGATGGTGGGTATGCTGTTTCCGCTGTTTCAAGGTGCTAAGTTGTTCTTATATCCATCTCCGTTACACTATCGTATAGTAGCAGAATTAGTATATGAGTTGGGAGTTACCCTAATGATTGGTACCGACACGTTCTTGCGTGGTTATGCCAAAATTGCACACCCTTATGATTTTCATAACATTCGTTTGATGTATTCCGGCGGTGAAGCAGCTAAACCGGATACCCGTAATATGTGGATGGAACACTCCGGCGTGAGAATGATGGAAGCATACGGTGCAACCGAATGTTCGCCGGTGATGACCGCAAATAACGGTATTTTCAATAAATTCGGCTCCATCGGCAAGTTATTACCGGGAATGCAATACAGAATCGAACCGGTAGACGGCATTGAAAGCGGCGGTGAATTATGTGTCAAAGGTCCGAATGTTATGCTCGGCTACTATATGGCAGATAATCCGGGTGTTCTTGTTCCTCCGTTAAACGGTTGGTATCATACCGGCGACGTGGTAGATATGGATGAAATCGGTTTCTTCACCATCAAAGATCGTATTAAGCGTTTTGCTAAAATCGGTGGCGAAATGGTTTCGTTAAACGCCGTGCAAGATATGGTTATAGCAGCTACCGAAAGTATGGGGGAATATAATTACGGTGTCGTATCTATTCCTCATGAAAGCAAAGGCGAGCAAATCGTACTCGTTACCAATAATAGAGACGTAACATCTTCGTTGTTGCATGAGTACGTAAAAAACAACGGTATGTCCGAATTGTATTTGCCGAGAATAATTCTTTATCATGATAAATTACCGGTATTTGCAACCGGAAAATCGGATAATGTTACTCTGAAAAAAGAAGTGATGGAAGAATTAAATTCTTCAGTTGAAAAGGCAGCTTAAGAAATTTGTGCAGTTTGTAGCTTTATAGTTGCTTTGCTGGCAAAATAAAGTATGATGTGTAAAATTAAAAAATATTAAAAGGAAAAAATAATGGCAGGAAGTATAAATAAAGTGATTTTAGTCGGTAATTTGGGAGCAGATCCGGTGGTAAGCAATACCCAGAGCGGTGCCAAAGTTGTTAATCTGCGTTTGGCCACCTCCGACGTTTGGAAAGACAAAGCTACCGGTGAGCGTAAAGAAAAAACCGAATGGCATCGCATTGTCATTTTTAACAGTGCTTTGGCTGATACGGCCGAAAGATATTTGCGCAAAGGTTCCAAAGTATATATTGAAGGTCAATTGCAAACTCGTACTTGGAAAGATAACAACGGAAATGATCGTTACACTACGGAAGTTGTACTGCAAAATTATTCCGGCACTTTGATGATGCTGGATGCCAGAAATTCAGATACCGGTTCGGCTGAGGCAAATGATGTATTTTCTGCATCTCCGTCTGCCGGATGGGATAACACAACAGCAACCGCACCATCAGATTTAGACGACGATATTCCGTTTTAATGATTTGAACTTGGCAAAGAACTTCGGAATATCCGAAGTTCTTTCGTTTATAAAAAGGATTGTATATGAAAATTTTAGTCGGTATGAGCGGAGGCGTGGATTCATCGGTTGTAGCCGCAATGCTTAAAAATCAAGGTCATGAAGTTATCGGAGCTACGATGTCGATTTGGAATAAAGACACCAAATTCTCCGGTAATATTAATGCCGACTCCTGTTTTTCTCCGCACGAAGAACAAGACATAGATGCTGCTAAACAAATCTGCGATAATTTGGGAATTCCCTATTATGTTTTGGATTGCTCAAAACGTTATCAGCAAATGGTACTGGATAATTTTAAGAGCGAGTACAAAGCCGGTCGCACTCCGAATCCGTGTGTTATGTGCAATTCTTACATAAAATTCAGTGCACTACCGGAAGAAGCAAAAGCCCAAGGCATAGATTTTGATAAATTTGCTACCGGACATTATGCGCAAATCATTTTTAACGAACAAAATAATCGCTATGCCATTAAACGGGGTGTTGATAATACCAAAGACCAATCCTATTTTTTGTATCGTTTAACTCAAGAACAATTAAGCAGAGTTATGATGCCTTTGGGCGGATTAATTAAAAAACAGGTTCGTGAACTGGCTGTGCAATACGGGTTAGCTGTTTCCGACAAACCGGACAGCCAAGATTTTTATTCAGGTGATATTAATGATATTTTGCAAAACGAGCCGCAAATCGGCAATTTTGTAACACAAGACGGCAGAATACTCGGTCAACATCAAGGAATTTGGAATTATACCGTCGGACAACGTCGTGGTATGGGGATTGCTGCCGAACGCCCGTTATATGTTTTAGGTTTCAACAAAGATAAGAACGAAGTTATTGTAGGCTTTGAAGAAGAATGTGAACGTAGCGGTTTGATTGCCGATAATCTATGCTGGTCGGCAATAGAAGGAATCGATACCCCTATAGAATGTGAAGCTAAAATACGTTCATCGCAGCAACCGGTGGCGGTAAAAGTTACTCCGTTTGAAAATAAGCAAATTCAAGTGGACTTTTTCACCAAACAAAAAGCTATTGCGCCGGGACAATCGGTCGTTTTGTATAAAGACGACATCATATTGGGTGGCGGAATTATAACAAAATCGCTCTAGTTTTTACCACAATTTAACCTTCTTATCTTATTCTTAAATATAAGGAGAAAATTATGGTATTGGTGGCGCCCAGCCTGTTAGCGGCAGATTTAGGTAATATACAGCAACAAATCAAACTGGTGGAAAAAGCCGGCGCCGATTGGTTGCATTTTGATATTATGGATGGGCATTTTGTACCTAATTTGAGTTTCGGCCCGGATTTTGTGCGGCAACTCCGCCCGCTAAGTAAATTGTTTTTTGATGTGCACATTATGGTAGAAAATCCGCTACAATTTCTGCCAATGTTCTACGATAGCGGAGCCGATATGATAACATTTCATTATGAAGCCGCACCTGATATAAATAAGGTCATCAAAGAATTAAAGAAACACAATATTAAAGTCGGCATATCAGTAAAGCCTCGCACTTCCGTTGAGGTATTACAACCTTTTTTAGGTGATATTGATAATATTTTGATTATGACGGTTGAACCGGGATTTGGCGGACAAAGTTTTATGGATAACCAATTGGAAAAAATAGCTTCTGCTAAGCAAATGATTGCTAATCTGCCGATTACATTGGAAGTTGACGGCGGCATAAATCCGCAAACAGCCGAGTCATGCGTACAAAAAGGCGCAAATGTTTTAGTGGCGGGGAGCGCAATTTTCAAATCGCCAAATCCTGATTTAATTATCAAACAAATGCAAAACTTGAGGAGAAAATAATGGCTACCATTTTAATTGTTGAAGATGAACAAGCAATCGCCTTATTGATTAAGTATAATTTGGAGAAAGCCGGATACAACACCATTTATGTTTCACAGGGAAATAAAGTTTTGCCGGTTGTCGAAAAAGAAAATCCCTCGCTGATTTTATTAGATTGGATGTTACCGGAAATATCCGGTTTGGAACTATGCAAAATAATCCGTAATAATCCGGAGCGAAAAAACACACCTATCATTATGTTAACAGCCAAAGGGCAGGAAGAAGATAAGATCGCCGGACTTTCCGCCGGTGCCGATGATTATGTTACCAAACCTTTTTCGGTTCCTGAGTTGTTGGCACGTATCCAAACAAACCTGCGTCGTGCCGGCAATATGAGCGAGAACGATAAAAAAGAATATGTATTTAAGGATATTGTTCTTAAGACCAAGGAAAAGAAAGTATTTCGTGGAGAGAATTATATACAATTGGCACCAACCGAATTCAGAATACTTAAAATGTTAATTTCATCTCCAAGTCAGGTTTTCTCGAGAGAAGATTTGTTAAAAGAAGTCTGGGGCAACAGTGTTTATGTTGAAGCCAGAACAGTCGACGTGCATATAAGACGTTTAAGGAAAGCTTTAAATGAGTTCGGCCCGGACTATATTCGAACCATTCGTTCGACGGGATACTCAATAGATGACCACGATATAAGCTAAAAAAAAACTCCTCTTTTCCAGAGGAGTTTTTGCTTTAATCGTTCAATCTGTATCCGGTTTTTCCAACGTTGTTAATTTTATCCCCGTTTATAGTAACGCCTATAACATATTGGAATGGCTGAGTATTCTCTCCGCTTGTTTCCAAACATCCGTTAATGATATTGCATTTGCCGCATATCTGATTTCCGGCAAAGCCTTTATATTCGTATTGCTGACAAGGTGCGCAAGAAGATCTTCCTGCCACATAACCGTTAACCGTATCGCAAGCAAGCGGAACGCATTTATAATAAGTTCCCTTGGCATTGGTACAGCTTTGGCAATTCCAACCTACTTTACAAGCTTTTCCTGCACATTTCGGAGTTGTGAGATTATACCCCATACAAGGATTCCCACGACTGGCACGAACATTTCCATTTTTTCCGCTACCCGGAAGAAATTGCACACCGGCCATTGCCTCAAAGCACGCAAAAGCAACCAAAACAAAGATCAAAGTCGCCAAATTAATTTTTTGCTTAAATGTTTTCATTTTTTATATTCTCCATACTGTTTTGTGACATATTATAATATTTTTTTCAGATGTGCAAATAATTAATTCACATTTTCTGCTCATATAAAGTTTCCGCTGTGATATAGTCAAATTTTCCGCTGCCGAGCAATGGCGGATTTTTCATATATATAATTTCCTTGGGAAGCCATAATTCACTTAAACCTTGAGCTTTAAAATATTTCTGAATTTCCTTAATATCAGCATCTTCGGCATTGGTAACCAACACCGGCTTCTCACCTTTTTTATCATCGCTGACTGCAATTATACCTTGCTTAGACTCCGGATACATTTCATCTAAAATTTGTTCTATGGCTGTTAATGACACCATTTCTCCGCCTATCTTGGCAAAGCGCTTGGCCCGTCCGTTAATATGAATGAATCCGTCTTCATCCACTTGGATAATATCACCGGTATCATACCATTCATCAGCTTTTTGCAATATTTCCGGTTTATCCGGTTTGATATATCCCATCATAACATTATCGGCTTTGACGAGCAGTTTTCCACCATCTTTTACACCGCTGACCTTATCCAGACGATATTTAATTTGCGGCAAAAATCTTCCCACTGTACCGCTTTTATAAAACATCGGCGTATTAACCGAAATAACCGGAGAAGTTTCAGTTGTACCATACCCTTCAAAAATCCTTACTCCGAACTTTTGCATCCATAATGCTGCCGTACGCTCTTTCAATTTTTCACCGCCGACAACCGCAAAGCGCACAGAGAAGAAATCATACGGATTAGCCATTCTGCCGTATCCGTATAAAAACGTATCAGTTCCCAAAACGGCAGTAGCCTGCAAATTATATGCAACTTCCGGAATAATACGATAATGTAGCGGTGACGGATAAAAATATGTTTTTACCCCATATAAAAGCGGTAAAATCGTTCCTACAGTCAAACCAAAAGAATGAAACATAGGTAATGCATTCAAAATAACATCACGGGCATGAAACGGCACCGCCAAATGGATTTGCAAAACATTTGCCTGCAAATTACGATGCGAAAGCAAAACGGCTTTAGGCAGCCCTTCCGATCCGGAAGTAAACAAAGTTACCGCAGCTTCATCACTGTTTGTTTTTATCGTTTTTCGCTGCCAATATTTTCCCAAACCTTTAATTTTTGCGGCAAGGCCTATTTTCTTGGCAAATTCTTCCAAATATATAATTTCGCACCCGCAACTTGAAGCACAATCAACCAAATGTTGCAATTGTCCTTGCTCAATAAAACGTCGGGAAGTAATTATTTTCTCCAAATTAACCGTTTTTAAGCAAGAAGAAAATTGTTTATCTCCCAATGAGAAATTAAGCATAACCGGCAATTTTTCGGCGCAGTGTAAGGCAAAAAAGCTCACAGCCGCCGCCAAACTATTCGGCAACAAAACACCAATGTTTTTATCTTGCTTAAAAGCCGTAAAATAAGCCTCACCCAATACATAAGTTTTCAAGAGAAATTGCGAATATGTCAAAATGTTTCCGGTCACATCTTGAGCAATTTTATGTTTGCTTCCGTAAAGTCTTTCGGCATTAAGCAACAAATTAAATAACGGTTGATTTTTGTCGGTAGTAGTATAAATCATATCTGCCATAATGTCATGAAGTTGCAGAGAAATGAAACGTCGACGTTCACGTGCGCTGACATTTTGCGGTATATCCAAATTGCAAGCCGGTAGAATAGATAATTTAATTTTCGGAAACATCTGCGTCTTGATTAAATTACCTATGTAGGAAAATTTTGAATATTGGGCTCCGTCGATGCGTAACGGTATTATTTTGGCACCGGATTTTTCCGCTACAACTCCGGCACCCTCATATACTTTCATCAATGAGCCGGTAACACTTATTCTTCCTTCCGGAAAAATCATTACGGTTTTCCCCTGATTAACTACATCTATCAATGAACGAACCGAAAGCGGATTGGTCGGATTAAGCGGGTAAAAATCAACTATACCGCTAAACATTTTTACATACCATTTGGCGCCCCAAGCACCATCAATGGCAAAAGTAATTTTCCGTGGTAAATAAGCCGCAATCAAAATGCCGTCCAACAACGATACGTGATTGGCAATAATCAATGTTTTGGAACCGGCTTTACGAAGGTTGGCCAGTCCGTCAACTTTCACTCTGAAAAACAAATTAAGTATGGAGCAAAATATGGAACGCAACAAAGCAATCAGCAGTAACTTGCATATATAAAAGGCCACTCCGGCACTGATAAGCGCAACAAACAAAAACAAATCGGTAATTTTAAACCCTAATGCTACCAAAATGACCGCAAAAAGAGAAATTCCCACCATTCCCAGAGAGTTTATGATATTATTACCCGCTATCACTGCCGCCACATATTTACTCGGTGCTTTTTTCTGCATCAACGCATTTAACGGCACCACATACATTCCGCCCATAAAGGCAAATGCAAATAAACATACGCAAATCAATAATCCACGAGGCATAAGTAAAAATTCGCCCAATTCCAAAGCCTGAGCCGGAGCAGTAAAACCAACCGATAAAATATATATCATAAATGCACATAAACTTAGTCCTATTGCGCTTAACGGCACATAAACAATAGATATTTCACCTTTAAGCAGCTTATTACAAAAAACAGAACCTGCACCCACGCCTAAAGAAAACAGGATTAAAAACAGTGTGACAACTTCTGCCTCGGTGTTAAACACCTTGCTGCATAAAGGAAATAATTGAGTTAAGAAAAATGCCCCTAAAATCCAGAACCACGTAGCACCTATAATAGCCCTAAACACAATGATATGAGAGCGGATTAAACGCAAATTTTCAATCATCAATTTGAATATATTAAAATCTATTTTTTCATTAGGTCTTAATCCGGGAGCACTTGGGATATGGTAGCTTGCAAACATTCCGATTACCGCACAAATCAACAATAATGCTATACTGCAAGGTATCGGTAATAAGGTTCCCAATACGGAACCTAAAATTATGGAAATATATGTGCTCGCCTCAACATAAGCATTACCGGCAATTAATTCTTCGGAACGTAAAAGTTGCGGCAACAAAGCATATTTTATCGGCCCGAAAAATGTAGATTGAACTCCCATTAAAAATAAAACAAATATGAGCAGATATAAACTCTTATACAAAAACAGAAAACCGGCACCAATCATCAAAATGAATTCGGTAACTTTCAATATTCTGGTCAGATAGGCTCGGTTATATTTATCGGCAAGTAATCCGGCAAAGGCCGAAAACAAAAAATACGGCAATATAAATATTGCAGCAATTACATTGGAATAAATACTGACAGTCTGTTCGCCGGCAATCAATTTATAGGCCACGAATGTCATCAAAGTGTTTTTAAACAGATTATCGTTAAAAGCACCAAAAAACTGTGTAATCAATAACGGAACAAACCGTTTTGAACGCCAAAAATCCCTATCCATAAAATTCCTCGTAAATCACTTAAAAGTTCCAACTCAAACCGAACAATGCACGATAGTCATTTGTCGCATCGCTGTGCTCCGGATTAAACCTCACACCAAACTCTGTACCCAAACTGACATTTTCGTTTACATCT
>OMQI01000067.1 GCA_900313185.1 uncultured Rhodospirillaceae bacterium | reverse complement strand
TTAAAACAAAAACCGACTTAAATCTCTTTAAGTCGGGGAGTTCAAAGCTGCCTACAACAGTCTTGCTTATTCAATATATTCAGCAAGCTCCCCGTTATGAGGAGTTATTTAGTAGGGGGAGCTTTGATACTCCGCAGACGACCTCTCGCCTGCAAAAACTATATTAAGGCAATTAGTGTAATTTGCAAGTAAAAAATTTTGGACTTGCTTTTTAAGTATATTCTTATATGTTTAAGTTATGACTGATAAAAATGAAAAACTACTCTTGCTGTCTTGTTGTGCACCATGTTCCTGTGCCGTTATTAAGACTATGGCGGAAAACAAAAAGAACTTTGCGGTGGTGTTTTATAATCCGAATATTCGCCCGCTTGCCGAATATGAAAAACGCCGTGATGAAAACAAACGTGTTTGTGAGCAATACGGCGTGGATTTTGTTGAGCTGGAGTACGATAACGAACGTTGGTGTGAATTGACCAAAGGATTGGAAAACGAGCCGGAGCGAGGAAAACGTTGTTCAATATGTTTTTATATGCGCCTTAAACGGGCTATGCAATATGCTAAAGAACACGGTTTTACCGCAGTGGCTTCGGTATTGGGAGTTTCCAGATATAAGAATTTGCAGCAGGTAAACGAGGCGGCATATAAGGCGGCCAAAGATACAGGTTTTATTTATGTTGAAATTGAAGGACGTAAAAACGGTATGCAGGATTTGCGGCAACAATTGATAAAAGATTTAAGCCTATATAATCAAAATTATTGCGGATGTAAGCCGCGAGATTAACAAGGAGAAAAAATATGCAGAAAATAATTCCGAATAAATTACAAAAGGGCGATAAGATAATGATAGTTGCCCCATCACGAGGTTTAAAACTTATCGGGCAGGATTGTCGCCAGATTGCCGAAGAACGCTTTAAGCAAATGGGCTTGGAAGTCGTTTTTGCCGAGAATACAACCGATGATAAATGGAATAAACTCGGCACCGGTTCGGTAAAAGAACGTGCCGCCGATATTATGCAGGCGTTCAAAGATAAATCGGTAAAGGCGGTTTTTACGGTTATCGGAGGTTTTAACAGCAATCAGATTTTAGCATATTTGGATTATGATGTTATTCGTCAAAATCCTAAAATTATCTGCGGTTTTTCTGATATTACGGCGCTTCTTGATGCTATTAACGCCAAAACCGGTTTGGAGGTCTATTACGGGCCTCATTACAGCTCTATCGGTATGAAAAAAGGTTGTGAATATACGCTCGACTATTTGAAAAAAATATTGTTTTCCGATGATGAAATCGAGGTGAAAGCCTCTGAAGAATGGAGCGATGATTTGTGGTTTTTGGACCAAGAAAAGAGAGAATTTATCAAAAATGAAGGTTTCTGGAATATTCACGAAGGCAGTGCGGAAGGCACAATTGTCGGCGGTAATTTATGCACGTATAATTTGCTTTTAGGGACCGAGTATCAGCCTAAGTTTGAAGCCGATACGATTTTGATGATAGAAGATGATGCCGGAAGTGCTCCGGCAATATTTGACCGTAATTTGCAATCACTTTGTCATCAACCGGATTTTAAGAATGTTAAAGGCCTGGTAATCGGGCGTTTTCAAAAAGGTTCTGAAATGGATAGAGAAATGTTGGAATTTATTATAAACAATAAAGAAGAATTAAAAAATATTCCGGTAATTGCCAATGTTGATTACGGGCATTCTACTCCGATTATTACCATACCGCTCGGCGGCTATGCCAAAATGCAAAACGGCAGATTGTTTATAAAAAAATAAGTGTAATAAAGCAAAGATTCCCGACATTTTAAAGTGTCGGGAATCTTTTTTAGCGCAATGGCTTTATTTGACCTTATATTAATTGAGTTTTGTAAAGAGCGGCATATTCGCCCTCATTGGCAAGCAATTTTTCGTGCGAGCCTCGTTCAACGATGCGCCCGTTATTAACCACGGCTATATAATCGGCATTACGAATAGTTGAAAGACGGTGCGCTATAACCAAGACGGTTCTGTCCTTCATAAGATTATCAATGGCTTGTTGCACCACAGCTTCGGATTTATTATCCAGAGCTGAGGTTGCTTCATCTAAAATCAGAATAGGGGCATTTTTAATAAAAGCACGGGCAATGGCAATACGTTGTTTTTGTCCGCCGGATAGCATTACTCCTCGCTCGCCTATTTGAGTATCCAAACCATTATCCAAACTGTTGATAAACTCTTCCAAACAAGCCGATTTGATGGCTTTGTTCAGTTGCTCTTCGCTAACGTCTTTGCGATTAAAAATAATGTTTTCTCGAATGGTTCCGCCAAATAAGAAGTTATCTTGAAATACAACGGCAATGTTCTCACGCAGATTATTTAAATCAATATCTTTTATATTGATACCGTCTATGGTGATTTCTCCGTGGTGAATGTCATAAAATCGTGGCAACAACATGGCAATTGTACTTTTTCCTCCGCCGGAATTACCAACCAGTGCTACGGTCTGTCCGGCTTTAATATTTAATTTTATATGATTGAGAACATACTTACCTTTTACATATGAAAAGGTAACATCTTTAAACGATATATCGCCTTTACAATTTTCCAAAAATACCGGATTTTCTGCATTAAGCACTTTGGGTTTATAATTCAATGTTTGAAATACACGCTCCACCGCCATTAAAGACAATATAACG
>OMQI01000060.1 GCA_900313185.1 uncultured Rhodospirillaceae bacterium | reverse complement strand
CTCTCAGCGATGAAGGGCGGTTTTATCTTGTTCAATATCTTTTTTTAAGGCCATTTCTTGGACATCAAATTCGTGATGGTAGTGGTTGACTATATGATTAAGCTTACTCCAAAAGCCTTCTTCAAAAGTCACGATACTTCCCCATACTGCCATTACAAACATTAAAATTGTAACGACACTTTCGGCGATATCTAACTTTTCTTTCATACTGTATTTTGATTTTGACTTTTTCATACTAACTTAAATAAGTTCTTCAAAAGTCTTTTCAATCACACGAAAGTTTTATTCGCCGGAATTAATATCCTTGGCATATCCGATAGGTTGGTGAACAATCACAAATTCATTGTCTTCAAGCTTTAAGGCTTTGTGCAAAGCATCAAAATCAACTAATCCACGGATAACGGTGGCCAAACCTTTGGCTGTGGCATAAAGATAAACATTTTGATAAGCCGAGCCGGCGTGATCGTGTCCCCAATGCGAATCCGAACTGGTATACACAAGGTGAACAGGGGCATCTAAAACAAATTTTTGTTGTTCTGCAGTATAGCCTATAGCATTTTCATCGGATATTTTTTCCAATTGGTTTTCTTTAGCATTATAAAGCCAAATTCCGTTTTCTTGAAGCAAAAATACTTTCATATTTTGTTCGTTACGAGCCGTGGCAATAGTGCGCTTGCCGTTTTTATTCATACCGTATGCGGCCCATAATATTTCGCTTAAAATTTGGTCATCAATTTTCTTATTTTTATCGTAAACACGTTCAGATTGGCGAGTATTTAACAATTCCATAAGGGAAGGGGTGCTCTGCGTCAAATCCGGTTGCGGCAGTTTTTTGATTTCTGCGGCATTAACACTTGCGCCAATACCTAAAGTAGCGGCAAGTAATGTGGAAAATATAGTTTTTTTCATATTGAATCCTTTCGGTAAATTGGTAACGGCGATAATATAATAGCTTGAAATAATGCTGTAAAGTCAGAAAGTTATTTTTTAACATAGCAAATAATGCCATTAAATCAATAGGGTAGTTATACGGTATAATATTACCACACTAATAAAATATTGAAAATTTTATGTTTTTTTAGTTGACAAGTTCAAAAGTTTATGTATATTGACACCGAATTAAACAACATTTTTAACCAAATGAAAGAGATAAAAATGATTTCTACACACACAACTAAGCCGTCAGACATCCAAAGAAAGTGGTATGTTGTTGACGCTCAAGGCGTTGTATTAGGACGTCTTTCCGCTGAAATCGCTAAGATTTTGCGTGGTAAAAATAAACCTTACTTCACTCCGAATCTGGATTGTGGCGATTATGTTATCGTTATCAATGCTGAGAAGGTTAAATTAACCGGTAAAAAATTGTCTGATAAACACTATTATCAACATACCGGCTATATCGGTAGTGTAAAAGATACTACAGCCGGCAGAATTTTGAACAGCAAGTTCCCTGAAAGAGTTATTCAAAAGGCTGTTGAACGTATGATTTCCCGCAATCCGTTGGGACGTCAAATGATGACCAAATTAAAGGTATATGCCGGTGAAAATCATCCGCATACTGCTCAAAATCCGGAAGTTTGGGATATTGCTTCTCAAAATTCTAAGAACAAAAGGAGTGCTTTGTAATGGCTACTAAAAAAATTGAATCTTTGAAAGATATTAAATCCGCAACCGCTGAAACCGAAGTTAAAACGACTCGTAAGTCGGCTAAAGATAAACAAGGTCGCTCTTATGCTACCGGTAAAAGAAAAGATGCCGTAGCTCGTGTTTGGATTATGCCGGGTAAAGGTAATATTACCATTAACAACAAATCCGTTGATGAGTATTTTGCTCGTCCGGTTTTGAAAATGGTTATCAATCAACCGTTTGCCATTACCAATCGTGAAAATGAATTTGATGTTATCTGCACCGTTAAAGGTGGCGGATTGTCCGGTCAGGCCGGTGCTATCAAACACGGTATTTCTAAGGCTTTGAACGAATATGAGCCGGAACTCAGAACTGTTTTGAAACAAGCTGGTTTCTTAACTCGTGATGATCGTGTTGTTGAACGTAAGAAATATGGTAAAGCAAAAGCTCGCCGTTCTTATCAGTTCTCCAAACGTTAATCTTATCAAAGAAGATTATCTATGCAAAAGGGGTGTATTTTTTACACCCCTTTTTATGTTTTTGATTGCATTTTTAAGATTGATTGTATATGTTAGGTGTAGTCGTTAACTTTTTATTAATAAAGGAATTATGATGAAGAAAGTAATTTTTGCCATAGTGGCGATTTTAGCGGTAGGTGGCGGAGCCGGTGCTTATTGGTATGGTAATCAGCCTAAGGTTACTTATTATCCGAGTGGAAACATTGAAACTTCTGTTGAACAAAAGTTTTTTAAAGAAAACGGTGAATATAAGGTATTCAATGAAGATGGAACTTTAGCTCAAAAATATACCGTTTCTGACGGTTTGAAAGTAGGCGAAGGATTTCTTTATGCCGGTGGCGTGACTGCCAGTGTCAATTATGCTGATGGTGTATTATCCGGACCGGTAAAATTGGATACCAAAGGCAAAGTTCCGGAATTGGATAAGTTGCAAATTAATATTTCCAACGGACAATATTTATTGGAGTATAAAACGCAAGAAGAAAAGGTAAAAAGCGCAAAGAAAGATGCTAAAATGCAGGCAGTTGCGATGTCTGAACCGGAATTTAAGCAAAAGGGTAAAATTACTTGTGAGGAAGATACTTTCTTGGATAATATGTATGCCTTTCTCAATAATCAGACTTTAGATACATACAAAAAATTTACAAGTTGTGTATCGGTTACTGATTTTACATTAGAAGATGAATTGTATAAGTGCGAATTTGAAGGCGGATATCAGTATCCTAAATTTACTTCCGATTCCACAATGAAATGCGAAAGCAAAGGTCTTGATGATATAATTGCCGCTTCATTTATGAATGCCGGTATTCAGGATATTGGTAAAGTTACGGCTTCTCTTAATTATTCATCGAAAGATCATAAATTTTCATTCAATGTTGTTGACGATAAGGGAATTTATAATCAAATTCAAACTTTCAAAGGTCTGGAAGAAATCGTTACGGCTTTAATTGAATTTACTTTCTCTAAGCAAGAATCAAAAGATACTGTTAAAATGGCTTCCGAGATTTTCAATAATCTGGTAGTTTCTGATAGTCAATTGACCATTGGCGGCAAAGTGGTTTCTTCGGTAAAAGGTGATTTTAATGTTATGAAAGGATTTTCTAATCCGTGGATGGCTTCATTTTTCGGAACCGAAAATACTTTAACTTCACAAATGAAAATTAATGATAAAGGAGTGGTGATGAATATTGCCTATCCGATATCAAAGAAACCTTTGCTTTCTGCCGGTATTCAAATTAATGATAATTTCAAACAGAAATATAAATCATTCATTGAACTTGTAATGAAGGAATTCAGTGAGAATTCTGAAGATGTGGCCGGTGAGCATATTATGGCTAAGTTACCGGAATATTCAATGTCATTTTCCGACGTTATCAACTCAATTAATGCCTTATTGATGAATAATAAAGGCGAAAAAGTATTGGGTGCGGTGTTTAGTGTTAAAAAGGGCATGGATTTTATGACCGCAGTCGGAGATATAAACAATGCTTTCACGGTTAAAATTATCGGATACAAAAACAATAAACCTAATAAGGTTATTTCAGGTGATTTGAAAAACGGTTTCTTGGCTAACGGTAAAGAAATAAGTGTTGAAGATATTCCTGATTATTTAGATAATGATGCTCTGCAAGAAGTATCCAAACAGGTAGAAAAAGAATATTCCGAAGTTTATAAGCTGATGCAGGAAAATAAATATCCGAGCGATCCGTTTATAAGGGGATTTTATGAGGGATATTACAATGCAATGCAACAATACAATTCTTTGCAAATAAATGATCAGTTAGAACAGCTTGTAAGTAATATACGTAAGGTATATGCCGATACTGAAAATTATGGTAAGTTAAATAATGCTTTGGCCGTAAGTTTGAATGTGGTACCTAAGGAAATGCTTGATGAAAATAAAAATATTATCAGTTCTGTGGGCGAAAAAGTGAGCATTACTTCGGCAAAAGCTTTTGAAGGAGATGATGAAAATTTAGCCTTTACGATTAGGTTGGATAATCTTCCGCAGAGTGCTTGTTTAGCCGTTGCCACTAATATATGGGATGTAAATTCCGGTATTATCGGAATAGGTATAAATCAAAGTTTGGATGATTTATATATTGATGAAAGCGAAGACGAAGAAGCTGAACAATGCGCAGAAGAGGGAATTTTATGCGCTATTGAACACGAAATGCAAGCCGTCGAGGCAGCCGGTGTTTGCAAACCAAGTGGAAATACCGTATATCTTAAATTTCAATAAACTGAAAATTTAAGTGAGAATAACAGGGGACTGATTGTCCCCTTTATTTTTTTAAAGACATAAAAAAGAATCAAGATTTGACATTTTATAGCAGATGATGTTTATAATGTCTCCATATAAAACATTTTTAGTATGAGGAAACAAAAATGCACGGACTTCATCCGCTGATTATTGATTTAACTTTAATTACAATTTATGCCGCAATTACCACATTGGTGTTTAAAAAACTGAAACAACCGACGGTTTTGGGATATGTTTTGGCCGGTATTTTTGCCGGACCTTATTTTGATTTGGTGCCGACCGTTACCGATAAAGCCAATTTGGATTTATGGGCGGATATAGGGGTGATATTCTTGCTTTTCAGCTTGGGATTGGAATTCAGTTTTAAAAAAATGATGGCTGTAGGAAAATCGGCAATGATTACTGCGACTCTTAATATCCTTTTGATGTTATTAGTTGGGTATTATGTGGGAATGTTTTTAGGTTGGACTACGACCGATAGTTTCTTTTTAGGATCTATGATTTCAATGTCTTCGACAACTATTATCATTAAGGCGTTTGATGATTTAAATATCAAAAAACAAAAATATACCGATTTGGTTTTCGGTGTGTTGGTGATTGAAGATATTGTCGGTATTTTGCTGTTGGTATTACTGCCGACGTTAGCTATAGGCAAGGGAATTAACGGCGGCGATTTAGGATTAAGCATTCTTAAATTGCTGGCATTTCTCATATTATGTTTTGTCTGCGGTATATATTTGGTGCCGACAGCTTTGCGTAAAATAAAGAATTTTCTTAACGATGAAATGTTGCTGTTGGTATCTGTTGCATTGAGTCTCTCAATGGTCTATTTGGCGGTGTATTTCGGTTTCTCATCGGCTTTGGGGGCCTTTGTTATGGGCTCCATATTGTCGGAAACCGGTGTTATTCATCGGGTGGAAAAAGTTATTAAACCGCTTAAAGATTTTTTCGGCGCAGTGTTCTTCGTGACCGTAGGTATGATGGTTAATCCTGAGATGTTTATAACTTATGCGTATCCGATTTTCATTATCACTATGGTAGTGCTGATTGGAATGGTGGTATTTTCAATTTTCGGATGCGTAGTTTCGGGACAGGGACTTAAAACGGCAGTTTATTGCGGTTTTTCGCTGGCTCAGGTAGGAGAATTTGCTTTTATTATCGCCACACTGGGTATGAGTTTAGGGGTAATTGACGGGTTTGTATATCCGATTATAGTGGCGGTTTCTGTAATCACTACGTTTTTGACACCGATTATGATGAAATCTTCGGATAAAGCGTATAATTTTTTATGCAAAATATTACCGCAAAAATGGCAGGAATATATCGAGCAGAATACACGTGTCGATAAAGAAACCAATGCTGAAGAACAATTGTGGAGAGATTTATTCAAAAGTTCGTTTATCAGAGTATTTTTATTTTCTTTTATATTAGCGGCGATTATTGCCTTTTCCAACCATCTGATTCGCCCGTATGCCGTAAAATGGTTGCCTAATTTACCGGCCAGATTGTTTACCACCGTAATTACATTACTTTTAATGGCTCCGTTTTTAAAAGGTTTAATGGGCAGAAGTATGAATATGTTACCGAAGGCAATGTCTAAATTTGTGTCTGATAAAGTATCATTTAAGGATAAAATTAAATTTCCGGAATTTACTTTTGATAAAATAAAAAAGCGGATTAAAATTTCCAAGCCGATAGGGCAATCAAAAAAAGTGACGGCCGTTTCAAACCAAATCAAAACAGTTTTGGAGGCCAATAGTGACACGGTGAAAAGTTTGTTTGTCGGAACAGAAGACAGAATTACCCGTATCTATAATGATTTGTGGACAGCAAATAAATCCAATCATTTACCGCTTATGGCATTAATCAGCTTTCGCTTATTGGTTATGGCGTTCTTTATTGTTACGGCGGTTTACCAATTTTTAACGGAAAATCCGAAAGTTATTTTTCTGATGTTGTTGGCAACCATCTTTTTGATAACTCGTTCAAAGTGGCTATTAAATCAATATCTTAAAATAGAAAACCAATTTTTGGACAATTTGAATGGTGAACAACAGGAAGATGGTAAGGAATAAAAAAAAACGGCCGAATTTGAATATTCGGCTGTTTTTTTTGATTGTTTCAGATTTCTGCGGGAAGCGGAAGGATGAAACGTACGTTCCACGTTCGAGGAGGATTGCTCTGAGATGTTGCGGATAGGAATGGTATATTTCCGATTTTATCGCCACCATGCGCCTCAAGAAAACGATTGATTTTGCTCAAATTCATCTGAAGAGCCCTGAAGTGGTCATCATTAGGTACAATCCAGTTGATGCCGCCGATGCATTCTTGCTGGTCAGCTAAATGTCGAGCCTCATCAATATTGAGGTTAGAGGCAATATTCTTAAGAGCAAGCACGTACCGAATCTGTCTGCCTTTGACAACCGGGCCGACAACATCTCCACCATTGAGTGCATACTCAAGTCCGGTAAGTCCGTGCTTTGCAAAATGCAACAACTGACAGGTTGTGGAACCTTGGTTGGCAGGGGCTCTCTCCGGCTTTGCATCAGGCAGTTCCCCAAGCATACGCAGAACATCATTTTTTGTCAGCCTATCGTTCAAAATTCTTGTTCGTAACAAACCGATAAGCTCACCATCTTCAATCAAGTCACTCAGACTCACATTTAAAGTCTTCATGACCGCTTTTACCGAGTCAATACTTAATTTATCCATAATTGTTTTAATTAAATTTATAATATATGATTTGGGTTTTCATATAACACAAAATTGACAAATTTGCAAGTTTTAATTTCTGCATTTACCGCATATTTCGTCAAAATTGATTTTTGTTTTTTTAGAATTTTGTTCTTGCATAAAATTGATTTGCGGATTTTCTCTACGCATAAAATTTATCAATTTTTGAGGAGTATCATAGGCAAATTCCACCGTTAAATCAGATGATACGGGCATCTGTTGATATACAAGCAAGCAAGTATCTTTTCCCAATTTGATGTGTTTGATATTTTGCAGTTGCTCATCACTCAGCATTAAAAAATTATCAAACTTATGTCCGTCATCATTAACTTCTTGCACCACACCGTTGCGAATTACCTGAAAGTAACTTCTTTGGGGCTTACCGTCAATCATTCCGCCTTGTTGGTGGATTCTTATTTCACCGACGGTATTACTGAAATCCAACTCACTTAAATTATCGGAAGTATTGCCTAAATGCATTTTTTTGAAACTTTGCGGAAATACAATCTTTTTAAGTTTGCTCAAATCAGAACCGGAAAGTTGCAAATCAACATATTTGTAATTTCCCATATTAATTTCGGTAAGATTTTCCAATTTTTGGTTATTGGCGTGGATAGTCAAATTTTCTATACTCGGTTTTAATAAACGACTATCCGGTATAAATCCGGTGCATTCCAATGTTTTAATATTTTTATAAGTGGTACTATCCAGTGAAATATCCGGCATTTCTTTATTTTCATCTGCCGATATAATGCTGAGTTTTTCTATATTCGGCGGCAATATTGTATGATTTAAGATATTGCCGTCAATGCACACATCGATAAGTTCCGAGCAAGATGATAAATCAAGATGCGGAATATTTTCGAATGGAATTATGCTTAGATTAAGCTCTTTAAGTTTAGTCAGTTCTTCAAAAT
>OMQI01000048.1 GCA_900313185.1 uncultured Rhodospirillaceae bacterium | reverse complement strand
GGTGTAGGCGTATACCGGAACCACGAAAGTCTTCGGGTTCTCGATATTAGTCTCTTGCAAAGTCAACCAAGCTTTATACTCGGTATTGTATTCTGCAGAAACATACGTCTTGGCTGCGCCTCTCGTTCTTGCATCATTCTTCGGATGGTTAATCAGATGAGCGAACTCACCCTTTACCAAAGTCAAACTTGCAAAGTCAAAGACAGAACCGTCACCCAGCTTCACCAACTTGTTGGTGATTGTTACGGGAACGCTCAGAATCTGACCATCTTCAAACCAGAATCTCAAAGTATCAAGCTCCGTGGTGGAACCGTCCTTCTCAACTTTCTGGTTTCTCAAGAGAGTAGAGCTTGTCGGCTTGATGTCAACTTGCGATTCAGTAATCGCATAGTCCTCACGGGCAAGCTCGCTATGAGCTTCCAACAAGGGACGCTCAGAGTTATCATACATAGCCGGCTCAATCTTCTGACCACCCTCGGTACGCCAGATTTTCAAACCGCTAACCATTGCGTCTGTTACCTTAATTTTATAAACCGAATCCCACGTGTGTGTGAGACTGGTCTCGTACTTGTATCCCTTCAGTACTCTGATGGTATCAGAGTGCTGAACTGCCTGACCTTCGACTTGCTCGTTGTCGCAGGATACTGTGAATACACTTGCCACGACCAGAATCATTACGGTCACGACGTTAACTAACTCGCTAAAATACTTAAACGTTTTCATATCTTTGAGGTTTTAAATTTACTATTTTAGAATTTTGTCTTTGTTTCCAGAGATTCCGCAAAGAACTTATACTTAAGAAAGTATCGTTATCTTTGTAGTAGAACAAAACAACAAAAATCACCTGCGAAATACAGTATTTCATACCATATTTCTTAATAATTGCCAATATCCTTAGTGATTACAGCTACTAAGTTAACATATCCTTTACCTTTTTGCAAGTGAAAAATGAACAAAATCGGACAAAAAACTCCCAATCCATTCGTCACTTTTTCATACACGTATATGAGATTACTTTTGTCGGCATAACGCTAAAAAAAACAGCGCCGAAATTTGTATCGACGCCGCTTTGATAATTTATTATAATTACTTATCAATGGATAAGGTTAACCATTTGCCTTTGGTGTTCTGATAATGTCCTTCGGCATCGTAATTTTTAACTTTTAATCCTAACTTTTGCGCAGTAAGTTTACCCATAGCCTGCATCAACTGCAAACCGGAAAGGTAATAATCATGACGGGCTTGCACCTCGTTAACCTGTGATATAAGCAAAGTTTGATATGCGTTTAACACATCAAGAACCGTTCTGTTACCCAAGGCCTCTTCTCTTTGAGTTCCTTCCAAGGCAATGGCGGAAGCCTTAATTTGTTCTTGTATGGAAGAAATATTTGACTTTGTGGTTTGCATCATTTCCCAACTGGCGGTAACACCGGAAACAACTAAGCGCTCAGCATTGCGCAAATTTTCTTGAGCTTCCCATCTTTGATACTTGCTTTTACGAATTTTAGCTCGAGTAGCTCCACCGGAATAAAGCGGAACATTCATTTCAACCGTATATTCGTTGCTACGGGTAGACGGATTGATGCCGTTATGATTAGAAACCGTATTTTTGCCGCTTGAAGCCGTGAAATTAACTTCCGGCAATAACGCTCCTTCATTACTCTTTACATTATATTTTGCAGCTTTTAAGGCTTTTTGAGCCGCAAGCAAAGCGTAATTATTAGCTTTGGCGTAGCTCATTGCCGAATTAAATTCGGTCGGAAACATCCCAGCCAGATTTTCCGGAAAATGAACATCTTCCGGAACTTTTCCGATAACTCGTCTATAGTCATCTCTGGAAATCGCTAAATTTCCCTGAGCGGAAATCAATTCCGACTGAGCTTGCGCATAACTTGCCCGTGATTGTGCCACATCGGTACGGGTAACTTCCCCCACACTGAAACGAGCCATTGTTTCATCAAGTTGTTTTTTCAACAACTGTTCATTGTTTTCCTGTAATTTAACGATTGCCTCATCACGAACCACATCCAAATAAGCTGTCGAAGCCTCAAGCAATACGTCCTGTTCAACATCATATAAATTCTGCAATTCTGCTTTGGCTTTGCTATCAGCGGCTTTCACTGAATTATAGGTTTGAAATCCGCTAAAAATAGGCTGTGTAACTACACCCTTATACCCTTTGGAATAACCATCCGTTGTTTTGGTTCCGGTTTTTCTGGTATGGCTGTCGGTATAACTTCCTCCCACCGAAACACTCGGACGGAATCCGGAACGAGCCAATGCAGCTTCTTCATTAATAGCCCCGCTGGCAGCACGTTCACCATGCAAAGTCGGATTGGTGTTATAGGCTTCGCTCATAGCGTCAAAAATGGTTTCGGCATTAGCATTAGTGGATACTATTCCACATAGCAGCAATGCTAAAAATTTTGTTATTTGCAAGTTTTTCATTAGTCACTCTCTTTCTCATACTATTTTACGCTTATAAAACCATTTTTTATAAAAATCAATTATTTTGTTTCATCTACAAATAATCCACAGAATTGTTATATTATTAAATAAAATTCAATCAATTTAAATTTTTTTTGGTATAAAGAGGTACGTTAAAAACATAAATTAAGGGAGAATGATTGTGAAAGAGAACAAAAACGATATTAATGAAATCGAAAAAGCCCGTTTGAAACTGGCGATTGAACATTATATCAAATACTTTATCGGTAAACGTGCTTGTGAATTGACCAAAGAGGAAGCATTCACTGTGGTGGCTCTGGCTGTACGTGAATTTGCTATGGATAAGATGTATGAAACCATCGCACGCTATAACAAGGTGGGAACCAAACGTATTTATTACCTCTCTATAGAATATCTTATCGGTCGTTCTCTGGAAAACAATCTGTACAATCTCGGATTATATGATATATTGAAAAGCATTAAAATAGACGGTTTTCCTGATATTTCCTTGCAAGAAATTTTTGATGCCGAATATGATCCTGCACTGGGTAACGGAGGCTTAGGAAGATTGGCAGCCGGATATATGGATTCTATGGCCTCTATGGGCTTGCCTGGGTTCGGATATGGTATTAACTACCAGTTCGGTCTGTTCAAACAAAAATTTGATAACGGCTATCAAGTAGAAATGGCCGACAGTTGGCTTGAAGAAAATTCTCCTTGGCAATTTGCCCGCTATGATCGTACGGTAACCATTCCTATCAGAGGTCACGTTGAAGTTTATACCAAACCGAATGGTAAAATCGGTTACATTTGGACTGACACTCATCATTTATATGGTGTTCCTTACGATTTTCCGATTGTCGGTTATAATGGCAAATCAGTCAACTATTTGCGTCTGTTCTCTGCTAAAACTGATGATGAACTCGATTTGAACATTTTCAACAGCGGCGGTTATATTGAAGCCGTACGTGATAAAATTCGTACTGAAACCATTTCTAAAGTGCTTTATCCGTCCGATAACGTAGCATTGGGAAAAGAATTACGTCTTGTTCAGCAATATTTCTTCGTTTCCTGCGCTATTCAAGACATTATCAGACGCTTTATGGAAAAGAGCAATGATTTTACCAAACTTCCTGATTATGTTTGCATTCAACTCAATGATACTCATCCGGCGTTGGCGATTGTGGAAATGATGCGTCAACTCTTGGATAAGTATAATATGGAATGGGATGACGCTTGGAATATCGTTACCAAAGTTTTCGCTTATACCAATCATACTTTATTGCCTGAAGCTTTGGAGAAATGGAGTAGTTCCATTATTGCCAATTATTTGCCGCGTCACTTGCAAATTATTTATGAAATTAATCGTCGCTTTATGGAATTTGCTCGCAGCCATTTCGGAGATGATTCCTATAAACTCGGTAAAGTTTCAATTGTAGACGGTGAAGGCGATAATCAGGTTATTCGCATGGCCAATCTTTCCATTGTCGGCTCATTTTCGGTAAACGGAGTAGCAAAGTTGCACTCTGAGCTGATAAAGAACAGTTTGGTACCTGAATTTTATGAACTATGGCCGGAAAAATTCACCAATGTTACCAACGGAATTACCCCGCGTCGCTGGTTGGTTCACGCCAATAATAATTTGGCAAATTTAATCTGCGATAAAATCGGCAAAGATTGGATTGTTAATCTTGATTTGTTGCGTGGGTTGGAAAAATATGTCGATGACAAAAGTTTCATCAAACAATTTCAGGAAATTAAGCATGAAAACAAGCGTCGA
This sequence comes from uncultured Rhodospirillaceae bacterium, assembly GCA_900313185.1. Lineage (GTDB taxonomy): Bacteria > Pseudomonadota > Alphaproteobacteria > RF32 > CAG-239 > RUG410. The sequence goes on along the minus strand of OMQI01000048.1, from coordinate 1,115 downwards.
CTTATTCAAAAAGTATATAAAGCAACACATATTATGGTCAATCCGGACAGCATGTACATTGTTCACGCTAAACGTATTCACGAATATAAGCGCCAGTTGATGACTATATTGCAGGTTATCGGCGATTATTTGGCTTTAATAAATGATCGTAAGTATCCGCTGACACCGAAAACATATATTTTTGCCGGTAAGGCTGCTCCGTCTTATACATTCGCCAAATTGGTAATCAAGTTTATCAATAATGTAGCGGAAGTTATCAATAATGACGAACGTGTGGGAGATTATCTGAAGGTGGTATTTATTCCTGATTATAAGGTTTCGGTCGCCGAATATTTAATGCCGGCTGCCGATATAAGCTGTCAGGTTTCAACCGCCGGCTTTGAAGCATCCGGTACCGGTAATATGAAATTTGCTTTAAACGGGGCGTTAACGGTCGGTACCTTAGACGGTGCCAATATCGAAATTCGTGAAGCTGTCGGAGCTGAAAACTTCTATTTGTTCGGCTTGACTGAAGAGCAGATACGTGAACGTCGTTTGAATTACAATCCAAGAGAAATTTATGAAAATTTGGAATATATCAAGAGAATTTTGAATTGCGTAAATTCTGCAATGTTTGCCGATAGCAACTATCCTCAACAATTCAGCCCGATTTTTGATTCATTGGTAAATAACGATTATTACTTTATCTTGGCCGATTTGGAAGCTTTCAACAATGCTATCCATCAAGCTGAAAAAGATTATACCAAACCGGAAATATGGTATAAAAAAGCTATCTATAATGTAGCAAGAATCGGTTATTTCTCCAGTGATCGTTCGGTTATGGAATATGCTAAAAACATCTGGCATATTAAACCGGTTGATTAATATTTTTTAACCACTCAAAAAGGAGAGTAGTAATACTCTCTTTTTTTATGCTTTTAAACCGTGCGGTATATTAGTTTGGATATACTTATATTTCAATAAAATGCACTTGATAAAATACTGGACAAGCTTGCTGATTAAATAAAATGAGTAAGAAAAAATCCCCTTAAGGAGGAGGCCTTAAGGGGAGGAGATGAATATAAAAAATAAAACAATAAACAAGGAGTAGTAATCAGAAGAACCGGCAGCTACCG
>OMQI01000041.1 GCA_900313185.1 uncultured Rhodospirillaceae bacterium | reverse complement strand
TAAATACTTCTGTAAAAGAACTCAATACTATGAAAATGGCAGTAAGATGCTATCTGCTCAATATAAACATTACTCTGAATATTCCTACAATCAAAATATCTATCGTTTTTTAAGAGAAGAAATATCACATTTTTATAAAGATATAAGAGATTTACGAATACATTATATTCAATTTAATGAACTTACAGAAAAATCCGTAGTATATTATGAAGATGCGCCGAATGATATAGAAAATGCCCCAAAAGGAATAGATTTTTGTATCCATGGAAAATATAGTCTATCATATCATGTTTCTGCTGATGCTAAATTATGTCGTAAAGAAGAATACACTAAATATACCAATAATTATTGGAATGTGGTAGAATATTTTCCTAATGGACGATTAAAGAGTGATTTAACATATAAGAATCTTGATACAGATGAGATTGTAAGAGGGAAAATATTCGATGATACCGGAAAATTATCAACTGAATATGTAGATGAGGGTAACCGCATTTTATTTTACAATTACGGAAAATTATATAAAGAAATTAATAAAAATGGAAAGAATAAGGAAAGTATTAAAATATATTCATCGAATGGTGATATAGAATACATTTTACTCTTTAAAAAAGATAAACCTTATAAAGGATTCAAATATGAAAATGGAAAAGAAATTCCTCTTACTAATGCTCATGTATACAACATCTTCAAAATAAAAGCAAATGTGGAATAAGAGCAGAATGAGACTAATGATTTATTATAAACTGCCCCACAGCAACCGAATCTATCTTTTATAAACAAACCTATGTCAAAACCAAAATCGTTTATATAGGGTAGAAAAAGCAACTTCCAAATCCGCATATATCCAAATACAGATAGGATCTGGATTTTGCAAAGAAGAAGGGAAAGTAAGAATATAGATTTACGGAAAGATAACTGTTTATTTGTCCCAGTATAATAAACGGGCTTTATTAATTTTAGACTTATTCACCTTAACATTTGTAATGTTTTTCTGATGTAAAATATCTTTAATTTCATTTGTAAAACTATCATCTGCCGAAGGAGAAATAATAATCTCATCAATAAAATTACTTAAATCTATGGGTACTCTTTTGGCTCTACAATTAGGCTCTGCTGAATAGTCAAAATTTGCGGCTCCTAGCATACACATTACACCCGCCTTGTACCAATCTGTCTGATTAGTCATTAAGTCATCGCAAAATAATCTTATCTCATGGTCATCAGCAAAATTTTCATCCTTTAAATTAAGCATATATCCCGCTAAAGCCCACATTCCCCCTCCTAAAAAATCTATCTTATCAACTTTATAAGTGTCAAAGTTTACATACTTTACTCTTGTGATTGTAAATAATCTTTTGTTATTATGTAAGGCTTGTTTAAGTTTTCCAACTGTTGTTTTTAAGGCAATCGCTGTTTTTCTATCTTCTTCTGATGGAATATATGCTCTCCACATATTATCTTGGTCAACAGTTCTTTCTGTCCAACAAGAAATAAAAAACCTTTTAAGATGATGTTTATATATTTTAGAACATCTGTCTTTCATTATTTTTTTATCAATATGTTCAATACCTGTAAATTTTATCCCTGATATATTGACATTTTTGTTTTGTATAAGTTCCTTATTATTTTTATAAAATGTTTCTAATCCATACTGGATATATTCTCCGACATTAGGAATTACATATCCTTCACAACAGTCTTGAGAAAAATTTTTAGGAGATGACATATATAACTCACTATTTTCTATGATATCCTTAAATTTTTTAAGATTCATATATCTCATTATTACTGTATCATCACTCGGTATATCATAGCTGTTAGTTGCTGTACTAAAAGACAGTTTTTCTTCATCTATATATTTGGATTTATCAAAATTCTTATCATCAATAATTAATTCTGGATGCCTTTGTTTTAATATACGAATTGTTTCTGCTTTTTCTGTTTCTCTATGTTTTTGATTATATGCCATATATTATTCCTTTTTCTTACGATCTTCATATTATACCATCTATGTAGGGTTTTATTTCTCAAAACGCAAGTATTTAGCTGATTTTAACTCAACCTCTGGTTCTTAACACCCATAAGTTAAAAACAATCAAAATTTTAGCTCGAGAATTGCAAGCTCACTCCAGCAAAAAAAAACGCCCCTTTTTTGGAGCTGTTTTTGTTATATCTACTCTTTTCGCAGGTTTATTACCACATATTCCGATTTAGTGCCGGTTTTAAACTTTATAGCCCAATCGGAAATACCGGAAGTGACGATAAAATCTGTATTATCACGCTTTTCTAATCCGTAAATCGCATCATTAGCGCCAATCCATTTTCCGACGTAGTTAAACGGGAAAAGCTGTCCGCCGTGAGTGTGTCCGGATAGCACCAAATCCACCGCAGACTTTGCCTGATTATCATAATCTGCCGGCTGATGGTCGGCAACTATTATATACTTGCTTTTATCCAAATCTTTTACTAATTCCGCCATAGACATCCGCTTTCCGCTCTGCTCTTTTACTTCCGAAAAATCTCGGCGCCCGATAACATAAAAAGCATCGGCAACGGGAACAACTTCATCACGCAAAACTTTAATTCCGTTCTTTTCCAATTCATCTATAAGCTCGTTTGCACTAAAACCTCGACGCTGTGCCCCGTAATATCCTTTATCGTGATTACCGAAAACAAAGTAAATTCCGTAAGTCGTTTTCATACTGCCAAGAGCCTTACTGGCAGCAATCATATTTTCTTTACTTGTGTCATCATCAACAAAATCCCCGGCTACAATCACTACATCCGGATTTTGCTTTTGCATCTCCGATATATGTTTGGCAAATCCGATAGCATCAAATGTCGTACCTATATGAGAATCGGCAAACATCAATACTTTAATATCTTTAATATTTTTTTGTGTGCTTAAATTATATTCGGTTTTCCATACGTGATGATCTAAATACCAACCGGAACACAAGGCAGAAATTGCCAATAAAACAGCCGCACCGCCGGCATAATAACGAGCAAAAGATTGTTTACGAACTTTGCTAATGCCCCAAAACAGCAAATCACATATAAGCCAAGCCAGAGCAAAATAAACAGCACAAATAATCGCATTCATAAAATTAATTATCAACCCGATGAGAGTAAACAACAAAAATACGATAACCGCCCCGACGGCCACACGGGCATTTTTCCCCTTCTGCACCAACTCGGACATAAAACCGAAACGGCTCACCCTATCGCTTAAGTACACCAAAGCTGCGCCGGTCAGCGCCAAAGTAGTGTACATAATCATTATCCACATAAACATTTTTTTCCCTTTGTTACTTGCCGCTATTTTATCAGTTAAAATATACTTTAAGTCAACATTTTTCTATGATATTCAGCGGCAAAAACGTTTGTAACGGTATGTATATTTCCAAGCTAAAAAGTTGAACAACAGTGCGTATAAGCTCGGATAATGAGGTAAATGCGCCGCAACTTTCCGACGACGTGTACAACAAATAGTACACGATGAAATATTACACAACAATGCGTATAAGCTCGGATAATGAGGTAAATGCGCCGCAACTTTCCGACGACGTGTACACAAATAGTACACGATGAAATATTACACAACAGTGCGTATAAGCTCGGATAATGAGG
>OMQI01000047.1 GCA_900313185.1 uncultured Rhodospirillaceae bacterium | reverse complement strand
GTATTTAAATGTTCATTGATTTCCAAGGCAATTTTAGCACGCTTACTGCCAAAATGCGCCAACTCTTCCAATTTGGTGCGGCGAATCTTAACAATCGCAAATTCAGAAATTACAAAGAAAGCATTACAAAAAACAAGAAAAAAAACAAGTAGTATATTAATTACATACGAATATGCGGGGCTCATAACCTTTTTTAAACATAACCTCAAACTGTTAAAACAATAACCATTATATATAACATATATCATCTATTTGTCAATATATGGTTAAAATATTATATATTTTTGTTTTGAAGAAATAAATCAAATTCATCTGACACATTATGATATTTGGTTGATAACTAAGCAAAAAAAACTTGAATAAAAAATGAAAGTATCTATTAATAACAATGATATTTTAATTCCGGAGTTGATATGAAAAAACTTTTTTCGATTTTAATGTTGATAGCATTGACGGCTTGCGAGCAAGACATTGTGTATTTGTCCGAGCAAGACAGCAATCGGGATATAGCATTATCAATCGGACAAACTGCAGTCATTACCCTGGCTGAAAATCCGACAACCGGATACAGCTGGGAATTTAAAATAGAACCGGAAGAACAAAATGTTGTTGGAAATATAAAAGAAAAATACATTCATCAAAAAACAAAACTTATCGGTGCCGGGGGAATTAAAGAATTCAGTTTCAGAATCAAAAACTCCGGAAAAGTAAGTATTGACGGATATTACAGGCGCCCGTGGGAAAAAACCGATAATAAAAACGAACAATCCGTTCACTATACCATTATTGCCAAATAAAATTTGATTTTTCTGCATTTTTATTGTAAGATAAGAGAGTATCCAATAATTGCGGAGATTGCGCCATGAGTAAAATAAAACAACCTACCAAACAAGAACTGAAAGAAGTAAAAGCTCAAATGAAAGAAAGATTTGCGGCTTATCATCGAGGTTCTCGTAATGAAGAAATAGAAGACCATAACGGAAAACCTTTTACTCATCCGCAGATTACCAAAGATAAAACCAAATATAATCGCAAAACCATGAAAAAAGTCAGTCGTGACGACTATTGATTTTGCCGTATCTATAAGCACAAGCCTTTAATATCGGCAAATATTTTTCCGGTAAAACAAATTCTGACGGATATACATTTTCAATCACCTCATCTATGGTATTAAGGCGTTTTATTTCTTGCGGGATAAAATGCCGACAAAAAGCATAACTTGCCGCCGCCAAATCAGATGTATCATACCCTATTATTTTCAGCAAATTTTCAATATTGTTTTCTTTTACTTTCACGGCATCGGCAATATCATACCAAACTCCCACTCCTTTTTGAGCCAAATACTTCCATGGGAAAGCCATTCCCGGATCCGGCTTTCTGGTTGGAGCAATATCGGAATGAGCTATCACATTATACAGCGGTATTTGATAATGGCTTATAATCTGCTTGGCTAAAACAATCAAACTGTTTATTTGCTTTACGAAATAACTATCTTGCCCCATTGAAGGAGATTGCAACTCAATTCCGATTGAACAGTGGTTAATATTATTTTGACCTCGCCAATAACTCACTCCGGCATGCCAAGCCCGCTTTTTCTCGGAAACAAGCTGAAATATTCTGCCGTTTTCTTCTATAATATAATGCGAACTGACATCTCTTTCTTTCATTATTTTAATCATATCATCGGCATTATAAGCACAACAATGTATAACCAACGCATTTACTTTATTACTTTTACGTTCATCAAACATAGGCAGAAAATTTTTAATCACTTTTGTCATCGCTTTTCTCTATAAACAAATACAGGAATACTGTGTCGGATAATCACGGGGAGCTGTTATCAAATTAAGATGTGTATTACGCCGATAGCTGAAATAACCGTTTTGCAACGGATATGTGTCTATATGCGAATTATCAATATTTTCCACACCGATTTTGCGCAATTTAGCTTCCGCATAACCGCTTAAATCAAAATAAAAATGCTCTTCATCTTTACCATCTTTAAAATACAGCACATTATTTTCATCTATTTCCAATAATATCTGCCGCATATCACTTTTAACTTCAAAAGAATTCTGTTGCATACAAGGACCGATACAAGCAGCGATATTTTCGACTTTTGCCCCTTTATCACACATCAATTTCACCACGTTTTCTATGATACCTTTGTATGCACCTCTCCAACCGGCATGTGCCACACCAATCACTCCGTTTTTATAATCAGCCAATAAAATGGGAGCGCAATCAGCAGTTTTTACTCCCAACAATATATTTTTATCGGTGGTAACAGCTCCATCGGCGGCAATTTTGAACCACGACGGATTTTCTGCCGAGACAGCAATATTTGAAATACTTTGCCGCAAGGTAAACATATCTTCCGGACACTTATTAAAATATCCTGAGATAATTTCAAAATTGCGTCGCAAATTATCGGAACTGTCAAAACTGCTTAAATTGGTATTAAGAGAAGTATATTTTCCTGTCGAAACACCTCCGGCAGAACCAAAAAAACAATGTTTGTTATCCGGTAAGTTTCCGGCTGTATAACTCATATTTTCCTCTTTCATCCAAATATTATTTATCTTTTTATACAGTAATGCGAAATACGTTAATATTTAATAAAAAAACCTCCGAATAATCGGAGGTTGTCAATTTATTGTAAGTTTTGATAATCGGGGTTGAATATTTCCACATAAGGATAAGTTTTATGCGCCAAATACCCTTCATCTTCGGGCTTTTCTCCGGCTGCTTTGAATACGGCATCGGCAAACTCCTTTTTAGCCAAATAAATCAAAAACAACGGCCGCTCTAATTTAAGTTTACCCATTACTTCTTCCAAAGCCTCAAAGCTTTCGTAAATGGTTCCGGCAAACATCAAACTATCCTCTAATTTGGCAAACTCTTTTATTTTCATCTTTTGCATTTTAAACCTCATCAAAATAATTTAACGATACATTAAAGATAATCATAAATTTGCCATTATAAATATATCCGTCCGGACAGCTTGAATTTTTAGTTCATTCTGCAGGGGCCAGCTTTATTGGTATGATGAAATTTTATACTTTCGGCCGGCGTAATATATATATTACGATTCCAACCTTCCACCACTTCACTCATCAGACCGCTGTTAACTCCGAAACCGCCTGGTATGTGATTTTTATTCATATCATACAAAATAAAATCAGCTATGTTTTGCTTGTGCATAATTATCTCCTTTTGCACTTTTACATATTACTGATTTTACATTAAAAAAGTATCCCTAAAACTAAAGTATATATCAACAAACGTAAATACCACTTGACGCATAAAAAAAGAATCTGCTCTAAAGCAGATTCTTTCTTCCGGCAAACATTACCGTGCTCAGATGATTGGCAAATACCTTTCCGGCGCCAATTTCATCGGGATTAGCTTCAAACCAATCCAACAACTTTTTAACGCCCTCAAGACAGTCGCAAACAAGGTCATCACAAGCAGCCTTCATATAGGTATAACACAGCTGTGTCTTTTTACCGTAAAATAGCCGTATGTGAACCTCTTCTCCGTTCGGCTGCAACGCAGAATCGGAAAACGAATTGATTATTACCTTTCCACAGTAACAAGTGTTTCCCTTCACATTAATCTTCGCACAATCCGTTCCATAGATTGCATTGAAAATCTGCGCCCAAGTTACCCAAATACCGATATTGAGTTTCTTGCCTACAGGAAGATGAACCGCTATTTCCAACCTGTCAATATCGTCGATATGCCTGGCCCCCATACGAAGGAAAAACGCCATCAAACGAGTATTACAAATTGAAAAATCAGGAGCCGTTACCAAAGACGGTGTAGGAACTTCCTCCACACCGAAAACTCGGCTAACCGTATCCAGTTCATCAGGAGAGCAGGCACAGCACATAATGGCAGGAACCGCATAGAAGCGATAAGTCTTTGCCCTATCAAGCGCGCCATCAGGACTATCACAATCAATCACTACCGTAGGTGCCTGATTAAACGACAAAGCAGCTTCTACACTGGCATAAGTAGCCTCAGACATACTGTTTACCTGATAATTTCTGTCCACATAAAAGGTAATCCGGTACTTGTCCGAGTTCTTCGATAAACAGTCAATCACTTTCAATCCGAGAGGAGAACGTGCTCCAACAATTCCAACATAAATCATACACAAATATTTTAAGTTATACAATTATTTAATTATCACATACGTAATAGCATATTTTTATGTTTTTTGTCAAATAAAAAAATCCCGAACAATAAAATTCGGGACTTTTTTTTAACAAAGCAAATATTATTTTTTATTCATTTTAATATATCTTACTACCTTCTCTACTTCTTTTTTACCACGTTTATCCAAATCCGCTACATGATAATTACGTTCTCTGGCAAAATCAGCCGCTTCGTTCATAATATTTTCACATATTTTACGCTTTAGTATGGTATTTACCAGATGTTCGTTACGAAAAGTATTTTTACCGGCATTGAAAGCTTTATAGGTGTTTTCGTTTATTCCCTCATTATATTTGGCAACACCAAGCCCCATAAAATAGTTTACCATTGCCGAGGCGGTCACCGGTTTAGCGACCGACATTGCCCCCATAGCAAACGCCGCACAAAAATAATATCTCTGTGCCGGTGTATATGATTCAAATTTATTGAAAAACTTTTGTGAAACATCCGCCGGAAGTTTCGCTTTTTTCACACTTACTTTCTGAACATTTTCAATTTGCGCATTATCCGTTTTATTTTGTGTCTTATTATCTTCATCTTTACCGCACGCTGTTAACAACAACATAAGGCATCCGAGTGTAATAAACAATTTTCTCATTAAAATTCTCCTATTTTTTATATATTATGTCGAACATTAGCTAAAATATGGTTAATTTGGATATATTACACACAACAGAGGGAAACACACAGTTTAATCTTGATGCTTTTCTTTTTCAAAAACTTTATCGGCAATAAAATCGGCTATTTTTTCTCTAACCACTTGCTCATATCCTTGATAAAGATGATTGCATTTATTATCGCCGTCCAACCTGAATAAATCACTGTTGGCATATCTCCGGTTATAATAATCACTATATGAAACAGGAACAACTTCATCACCTTCACAATGAATAAGCAGAACCGGCCCACGATATTTAAATGCAATATCAAGAGGTTGTAAATCACGAGCAGTCTCGAGATATTTTTTTCCTACCTTACAACATCCCGGAATTTCAATAAAATCGGGAAGATTGTTCAAATCAAATTTTATCCCGAATAAATTCCCCTGCACTATCATATCGTGAAAATTAAAGAAAGCAGCCAATAAGACAAGGCTTTTAATTTTATCCTCGCCCAATTCTCCGGCCAACAATGAAGCCACAAGCCCACCTTGTGAGTTTCCTGCCAAAGATATAGAGGTTATTTGTGGTTGTTTACTCAAGTATTCATAAATTTTACGAGCATCTTCAACTTCATTTAAAACTGTCATATCCTCGAAGCGACCTTCGCTCTCACCATGACCGTTAAAATCAAAACGCACGCTTGCAATACCTTTTTCTTCTAATTTATCAGCTGTATACGATAATGCATATTTATTGGCTCCAAAACCGTGCATTAAGATAACCAGAGGATAACTTTCTTTATCCGGATACTGCAAAATTGCCCGTAATTTTCCGTGATCACCATCAATAGAAAAATAACGCATATCGGCAGAAACATCACTTACCGTTAATAAATAACCGGCAAATAACACACTCGCAAAAATCTTATTACAAATTTTTACCCATTTCATAAGCTTGTTCCAACAAGTCAGGATGCTCCGACACTTCATTTGGCCCAAGCACACCGGCTCCTATAACCATACCGGCTAAATTAGCTTTTTCAAAACAGGTTATCCACCCCAAAAGCCCCATCGTTGCCGTATCCGAAGTATGGGTTGCCGAAGCTCGTGATGCAGTGATAATATATACATCTCGGAAATTATAATCTCCCGGATATAAAGGATAACATCTATCCAAAAATGTTTTCATCTGCCCGCTCATCTCATAGAAATAAATCGGAGTAGCAAAAATCAACACATCCGCTTTCCGCACTTTTTCCACAAGTTCTCTCATATCGTCATCTTGCACGCATCTGAGCGTTTTTTGGCAAGTCATACAACCGAGACAGGAATTTATATTTTTGCCCTTGAGATTAACAAATTCAACATCATTACCGGCTTCTATAGCGCCTCTTTGCGCTTCGTGTGCCAAAATATCCGAATTGCTCTGTAAACGAAAACTGGATGATATAATTAATACTTTTTTAGACATCTTTTATTTCCTCGCTGCAGATTAAAAACACTTCATATCATTTTCAATCTATGTTTCTATTTTTATCTATACACAAAAAACATTGAAAAAATATTAATTTATTTCTAACAAATCCTTAATTATTTCACCGGCCATAATCAGACCGACAACAGGAGGAATAAACGACACACTGCCAACAACTTTTTGTTCTTCGTCCAATAAAGATTTATGAGGCTTTTCTTCGGAATAAACCACTTTCAAATGATTAATACCACGATTCCTCAATTCACGTCTCATTACTTTAGCAAGTGGACAAACCATAGTCTTACTTATATCTGCTACCTTAAATGCGGTGGCTTCAAGTTTATTTCCGGCTCCCATTGCGCTGATAATCGGAGTTTTTGTCTTGTATGCTTCTTCAACCAACGAGATTTTAGCACTGACTGTATCAACTGCATCGGCAATATAGTCATAATCAGAAAAACAGAATTGTTCTTTATTTTCAGAAAGATAAAAACATTTATTAATGTTAATTGTTATATCGGGATTTATATCTTTAACTCGCTGCGCAGCAACTTCAACCTTGGCTTTTCCAAGTGTGGAGTGCAAAGCGATAATTTGCCGATTAATATTACTCAAATTCACATTATCTGCATCTATCAAATCAAGTGTTCCGATTCCCGCACGTGCCAAAGCTTCTACCACATATCCGCCGACACCTCCGACACCGAAAACGGCTACCCTTGAACGGCGTAGCTTTTCCGTTGCTTCCTTGCCTAACAATATTTCTGTTCTCGAAAACTGTGTTTCCATACTTATTTCCTTATTTATTATCCAGCAACACCAAACCTATAGCGCAAACCAACAATATCACAACCTTTTTACGATCCAATATGCGATAATTACCGCTTTTTCCTAATTTTTGCAGAACTTTTCCAACCAACATAATCCAAACAATATATAAATAAAGTGTAGCACTCACAAATGACGGATTACTCACATTATACATAGCAAAATTTTTACTGACCATTGAGCCTATCAATAATAGTATCAGAAATGAATATTTTAGATTAGAAAAATTATATAATTCATTGATTTTATTATTATTTTTTACATAAATAATTAAATTAAGCATTGCCACTACCGCACCGGTAATCATAATATACAAACAGCTGGCTGATGATACCGTTTCTTTTACTACATAACTCATACAGAGCTTGTTTATAACATCACACAAAGCAGCTCCCAAAAAATACGGCCACAAATATTGCAACATCTGCTTGCTGTGTTCAGATTTTTGAAAAGATGCCGTGGCATAAATTATTCCGCCCAAAGCAATGACAATCCCGCCAAAACGCCATAAATCATCAAGATAATTGATTAAAATAATCGGCTTAATCATAAGCCACAACAAGAACACCGCTCCTATGCTAATCGGATGAAGTGATGACACCGCCTCCGCTCCCCAAGTGCGCATTGCCTTGAAATTGCGATAATCTATAAACGATATTACAAGCCCCTGCAAAATACATAAAACATAAAATTGCCAAGCACCTACATATGTGATAAAAGGCAAAAACGGTAATAAAAACAGAGTAGGAACTGCTCCACGATAAAACATAAAGACATTGGGGGATACTTTGGCTATTTGATTACCGAAATAATATGCACAATTAAATAAACTGGTAATAACAACAAACAAAAACCACATTATCTCATTTCCTTGCTATCCCAATACAATCCTTTATCTTGGCATTTATCTTTTACAATTTTATTGGTATTACCCTGAACTTTCTCAATACGATATGCTCTCTCACATTCCCAATGAGTTACCGGATATTTTTTATCCCAAGTTTTCAAAACTCCACGCATCGGTTCGCCTATTTTATAACGAGGATAAGTTTGTTCCATATAAAAATAAGTTCTGGCAATCAAACCTTTAACACTGTCGTCCGGTTCAACTTTGTTATGCGATATTTTCAATCGGCAACTGCCAAATAAATTATTAACTTTATCCCTTTGATTAAATTGCGTAAAATTAAAGTTTGAACGCAAATAGTTAACGGCTCCTATAGACGGATAAAGGTTATACATATCGGTATACATATAGCGAAAATATTCACTTTCCTGTTCGGCACAACTGCGCCCCTTAAAATGCTTACCTTTGTGTGAAACACAATTCTTGTGCCCTACTGACCATTCATTAAAAGTTCGTCCGAAGTTTTCCGCCGGCACAATATGTTCCCACTCCATTCTTGAGGCTTTACGTTGCAATTCTTCGGTTGAAATATCGTGAACTTTAAAATCAACTTTGCGAATATTCGGTAACTTAAAACCGGCAAGCTCTCTGATTTGCTTAAATTTATCAAATTTCGCATTGCAATAAAGCGTTTGCCGATGATCATAATATATCTTATCAAGCATTACCTGTTTAACGGCATAAAAAGATTGGCTGTAGCGATTACCGGTTTTTTCTGCATTTGTGCTTTGCCAAAACCAACCGGCATCAGATACTGACGGAAACAAAGAAAACAAAAGTAAAATCAGATATTTTTTAATCATTTTTACCTCAAACCAAAGAGCCTGACATGATGTCAGGCTCTTGATTATTTACCTTAAGCATCAACCTCGCCTGTTCTCGGCTCGGTTACGATGTCCGGAGAATTATCGTTATCGACATCGACAACATTATCATTTTCCTCATCAATTTCCTCATCTGCACCTTCATCGGCGTCCAATTTAGTAACCGATACCACCTTTTCATCATCGGCAGTACGGAACAAAATAACACCTTGTGTCTTTCGACCGGCGATACGAATATCATCTACCGGCATACGGATTAACTTACCGCCGTCGGTTACCATCATAATATCCTTGTCCTCGGTAATCGGGAACGAACTTACTACCTCTTTATTACGTGGAGAAAGTTCAATATTGGCAATACCGGAACCACCACGACCGGTTACTCTGTATTCATACGAAGAAGAACGTTTACCGAAACCGGTTACCGTAACCGTTAAGATAAATTCTTCCAATTTCTGCATTTCTTCAAACTGTTCCGGACTCAACAAATTGAGTAATCCGGTCTGATCTGCGGTAATACAGGTATCGGTTCCGCTGTCAGCGTCGGTTTTCTTCATTGCGCCGGAAACTTTCAAGTATTCCTCACGCTCTTCTACACTTGCTTTAATATGCTTAAGCATTGTCATTGAAATAACTTCATCGCCGGTCGCCAACTTAATACCGCGAACACCGGTAGAATTACGACCTACAAACACACGAACATCAGTTACCGGAAAACGTATACATTTACCCATACGAGTTGCTAACATAATATCGTTGTTTTCATCGCACATAGCAACATTAATCAGCTTATCGCCTTCATCAAGCTTCATCGCAATCTTACCGTTGTATTGAACGTTGACAAAGTCCATCAAACTGTTACGACGGATATTTCCCGATGATGTAGCAAAAGCAATGGACAGATTCTTGCAATCTTCCACATTTTCCGGAAGCTTCATAATCGCCGTAATATTTTCTCCGCTGACTAACGGCAACAAGTTAACGAACGGCTTACCCTTAGAAGTCGGCGAACCGAGCGGAAGTTTATAAACTTTCATTTTATAAACAATACCCTTGTTCGAGAAGAACAATACCGGCGTATGCGTGCTTGCCACAAACAAACGAGTAACAAAATCTTCATCCTTAGTGGTCATACCAGACTTACCTTTTCCACCACGTTTTTGTGCTTTATATGCACTCAGCGGAACACGTTTGATGTAACCCTCTTCAGTAACGGTAACCACCATTTCCTCACGTTGAATAAGCGATTCAATATCTTGATTATATTCAATATCTTCAATCTGTGTCAAACGTGGTGTAGCATATTCATCTTTAACCGCCACCAGTTCATCACGCATAATGCCGTAAAGTTTTTCTCTGCTTGATAAAATAGAAAGAAATTCTTTAATATCCGCACCGATTTCAACCAATTCTTCGTGAATTTTATCACGTTCCAAACCGGTCAAACGTTGCAATTTCAAATCCAAAATAGCTTTAGCCTGATCTTCGGACAAACGATATATTCCGTTTTCAACCTTATGATCCGGCTCATCAATCAAATCAACCCAAGAAGCTATACTTCCGGCCTGCCATTCGGTATTTATCAATCTTTCACGGGCATCTTGCGGTGTAGGAGCTGTCTTAATTAATTCAATTACCGGATCCAAATTTTCAACCGCAATTGCCAAACCGACCAAAACATGCGCTCTGTCACGAGCCTTATTCAAACGATAAATGGTACGGCGACGAATCACTTCTTCTCTGAACTCAATAAACGTCGATATAATGTCACGCAAATTCATCATCATCGGGCGACCGCCGTTAATAGCCAGCATATTCATACCAAAACTGGTTTGCAATTCGGTGTATTTGTAAAGTTGGTTCAAAATAACGTCGGCTTGGAAATCACGTTTGATTTCGATTACGATACGTACGCCCTGACGATCGGATTCATCTCTGATATCGGAAATTCCTTCAACACGTTTATCTTTAACTAATTCGGCAATATGTGCTACCAAATTTGCCTTATTAACCTGATACGGTACTTCGTGAATAATTATGGCTTCCTTGTCTTTACGGATTTCCTCAATTGAACACTTAGCCCGCATCATTACCGAACCACGTCCGGTCAAATAAGCCTGCTTAGCCCCGCCATACCCCAAAATCAAACCTCCGGTCGGAAAATCAGGCCCCGGAACAATTTGTGTAAGTTCTTCAATGCTGATTTGCGGATTGTCGATATATGCACAACAAGCATCAATTACTTCACCTAAATTATGCGGCGGAATATTGGTTGCCATACCGACGGCAATACCGTTACCGCCGTTTACCAATAAGTTAGGGAAACGAGCCGGCAACACTGTCGGTTCTTGCAAAGACTCATCATAGTTAGGCATAAAGTCAACGGTATCTTCATCCAGATTATCGGTCAAGCAAGCCGAAACCTTTGCCAATCTGGCTTCGGTATAACGCATAGCTGCAGCACCGTCACCATCCATAGAACCAAAGTTTCCTTGTCCGTCAACCAAGGTAACACGCATTGAAAAAGGCTGTGCCATACGCACCATTGCTTCATAAATAGAACTGTCACCGTGCGGGTGATATTTACCCATAACATCACCGACGATACGTGCCGATTTACGATAAGGTTTGGTGGAATCATAACCGTTTTCATACATTCCGTAAATGATACGACGGTGTACCGGTTTCATACCGTCTCTGGCATCCGGCAACGCACGTGAAACAATCACGCTCATCGCATAATCCAAATAGCTTCGACGCATTTCCTCGGAAATCATTGTCGGGGTAATATTATCGGTTTTAATCACATTGCTTTCTTGAATTTCTTCAGTCACTTTATACCTCTTTTTCACTTTACAAATTAAACTGATTCAAGATAGCAAATTACCCCTCGAATAAAAAGTTTTTTTTACCTTTTATCCACCTCAAAAACGCATATTATTTCATTATTTCTTTTATGTATTGCTGGCTGACTTGTTTTACCGAATCCGCTATATTTTTTTGAGTATTTTCAATACTCTTTTGTCTCTGTTTTATAATATCTTGCGCACTGTTTTCCAAACTGTTACTCAAACGCAAAGTAGCATCGCTCATCTGCTCACGATTGTCATCAAGCACCTGCGATATTTGCCACAAAAATATGAATATAAAACCATAAATTAACCACTTGATAATCTTAAGCATATTTTCCTCCCTCACAGTCAAAAAATATGCTCTCAATATCAATTTTCAATCAGGCTGATATATTATTGATTACAGTTTAACACCGACGGTCAATATATTTTGCTCGTCTATACGCTCATAATTTACTTCATTCATCATCTGTTTGACGATAAAAATACCCAAACCGCCTATATCCCTATCCTCCGCTTTGGAAGAAATATCCGGATCCGGCTTTTCCAATGGATTATAAGCTAAACCGTTATCTATGAAACGTAACAAATATTTTCCGTAGGCAACCGTGGAACGAATACGCACCATCCCACCGTCTTTATATGCATATTGAGCAACATTTGAAAAGATTTCTTCACAAGCAACCATAATTTTGGATTGTCCCTCCGGAGAGACGCCTTTTGCCTCCATATCAGCACTGACGGTTTGCAAAACTTTTGCGGTTTCGGAAATTTCCGCCTTAACTACCAACAAGTCTTCTTCCAGTCCACAATAAAGCAGTTCCAACATTGTTATATCATCCGATTGTTCCGCACCATCTGCAAAATCGCTGACATCTTTCTGCACGCAAGAAATTGTGTGTCGGGTTGATTGCATATCCTGTTCCAAAGATTTACGCAAACGCTCCTCTCCATAAAATTCTCCCGACTTATTCTGTGCTTCACTTACACCATCGGTATATAAAAATATCCTCTGACCTTTTCGCATTTGCAATTTCTCCGAAGCATATTGAACATTATCAAGTCCGCCCAACACCATATTGCGCTTTACTTCCATCATATGATAACCGCTTTCATCATATATAAACGGAGGATTATGACCGGCATTAACATATTCCAAAACCCCGTTTTTCAAATCAAGCACCGCTAAAAATGCAGTGACAAACATACCGGTTATATTACCTTCGCATAACTCATTATTGACCAAAGTAAATACTTTCGCTACTTCCATACCTGATTTAGCCGTGTTTTTTATCAATGCTTTTGCTGTCATCATAAACAACGCCGCCGGTATTCCTTTGCCGGAAACATCGGCCACCAAAACAGCAAATTTATCTTCGCCCACAAAGAAGAAATCATAAAAATCCCCACCCACGTGGCGTGCCGGCTTCATATAAGCACATACCTCAAAAACTCCGTGACACGGAAAATTAACCGGCAATGCTGATTGCTGAATATTGCGGGCGATTTCCAGTTCACTCTGATTTTTCTGTGCATCAATTGCCGCTGTTTTGACCATTTCAATATGTGCAAGCAAATTATCACGCATTTTATGGAAAGCTTCGGTCATAATACCGATTTCATCATCAGACTTACTTTCCGGAAGTTTGCCTGAGAAATCACCATCACCATATTGTAAAGCAATTTTACTTAAATCAAGCAACGGCTTGGTAGAACGATGGCAAATCCAACTGATAAAAACGAACAAAACCAGCAAAAATAACAGCATTGCCCCAACGGCTTTGATGTGAAATTCTTTAAATGGCAAGAAAAAATCATCCATTGAAAAAACCATACACATTCCCCAATTCAAATCAGGAATCGGAGCATAAAAGAATATAACCGGCTTACCAAAAACCGATGAATTTTTCATTTCTATACTGCCGGAAATTCCGTCTTTGAGCTTGAAGCCTGCCACATTCAATTCCGGTAAATTATACATCTTGGCTAAATCATAAATAGTCTTTTTCAATTCTATATCCGGATTCGGATGCGAAACATATAAACCGTCATTAGATATAAGAAGCGATTGCCCGTATAATTCATCAGTATTGTTATTGATTTCGCCTTTGAGCTTTTGCAAATCTACCGAAATTGCCACCAAACCGTTAAACTCATCAGAGCCGACAAATTTAAATGGCAATAAATTACTGGCAACCCACGGCTTTCCAGCAATCTCTTCGTCTCGGTAAGGTTCCGACCAGAAAAATTTTTCTTCCTTAGGAACCTTCTTAAACCACGGATAAATCCGATAAAAATCATCAACTTCATGCTTGGTAAATATAAACTCTCCTTTGTCTATTATCGCAGAATACAAGGTTCCGGTCTTAACATTACCATCCGGAAAAACATAAATCCATGCGTGAGAAGTATCAGATTCATCATAATTTAACGTTTTCAAGGCCGATTGTAAGAGATGCCTAAACAAAGTAACTTCTGTGGTTTGTAATTCTATCAAGGTGTTTTTCATAGTCAAAGTGGCATCCTGAGTTTCATTTACAACCGCCGAAATATTTTTTATCTCGTTTTGTAATTTGAAACCGGCAAAGTCATCCATCCTTTGTCTGACTTTTGGTAAATAGTATTGAGCCGTAAAAAACAACAACCCCACTCCACATATAAATACGCTGGTGAGGATGCTGATGCTCAATCTGAAAGTCAGTGATTGTCTGCTAAACCATTTCTTCCACCAAGAAATCATTACTCAATATCCATTATTCCGGTAAATCCTACAATATTGAAAACTTCTTTCACCGAAGTTTGAACATTTATCAACTTCATTGTACCACCATTGGCATTAATGGATTTTTGAGCTTGTAAAAACACACGCAGTCCTGCTGAAAAAACATAATCAACTTCTTCCATATCAAAAACCAGTTCTTTAACACCGTCCAAGTTCAAATCTGCAGCCAATTCCGGAGCAGTTGCGGTATCCAAACGCCCTTTGATCTTATAGGTCAATTTGTCTCCATCTTTAACTTTTTCAAATTCCATTGTTCTTCCTTGCATTGATATATCCTTTCAATTTTGTTTCATTTGTGGTGATTCTACTAATATTCAAAAAATTTTGCAAGTTGTAATAAAAGAATCCCACAATTTATTGAAAACATAACAAAATACCGGCTCAGAGGCCGGTATTTCTAACATCTAAAAGGATACAAATTTATCATATATCTGTGTTCTGTCGCATACTTTTCAAAGTATCCAGAAATTGCTTATCTCTGAATACTTTCTTCTGCACGGAGGAATCTATGTTAACTGTATCACCGAGCAAAGAATCTTTTTGCTCAACCTTTACATCAGAAGAACCTATACTATCGGATTTTTCGACATCTGCAATATCCGCACTCATCCGATTGTCATTTCTGCGTGTTTCCGCACGGGAATGAGGAGTAATACTTTTAACATTCATTTCAGCAACAAATCGAGAAACATTGCTATCCGCAATAACAACAGCTTTTTTATTATAATCAATAAACAATCCACAGAAACCACGTTCCGTATATATAGCATTATTATTATCTACTTTAACGTAACTAACCTCATTGCTACCGTTAATATAGACTGCTTTTACCGACATTTCTTCCAAACTTTGCGATGACTTATACTTGGATTTTTGTAACCCGCGTGTCAACATATATTGTCCGTTCAAACGTTCACCGTTTCTTTTATAAAGCGGAACATCAACCTGATACAAGGTAATCGCCGTATTATACTTATCATTTTCTTTCAACGAACGTTCGTCCAAAAGTCCCTGACTTTCCGGAGTTTTTTCTTTGAAAAATATTCTTTTATCTTCAGAACAACTCGTTGTTAAAGTTGCGGCAAGTAATAACGGTACTAAGTGTTTTTCTTTAAACGTCATATTATTTTCCTTTCTCAATTGCCGTTATTTTACAACTTTTACATTTTTTTGTCAACTGGGTTTTTAATATCCGCCCAATGAAGTCGGAACATAGACACCCTGCCCGTTATATCCGTAACCTATTCTGTCATTACCAATGGAGGTCGGAACATAATCACCACGGCCGTTATAACCGTATTCTATCCTGTCATTGCCAACGGAAGTTGCTACATAATCACCACGGCCATTGTAACCGTATTCTATTCTGTCATTACCAACAGAAGTCGGAACATAATCACCTCGACCGTTGTAGCCGTATTCTATTCTGTCATTACCGATGGAAGTCGCCACATAATCACCTCGACCGTTATAACCATATTCAACTTTTTTATTGTTAATTTCCACCGGAACATACTGTCCACGGCCGTTATAACCGTAATTAATATTTCCGGCTTCGGCAACATTTGCAACTAAAAACGTTGTTGCAATACAAATTAATAAACCTCGCATTATACCCTCCTTGTTTTTTTTACAATCATAGGTTAAAATATTTAAATAATCAACTTTTATTTTATTTTTCGATAATTACGTCCGCAACCTAATTTATACTAGGTATAACACCGTGAAAATATTTGCATAAATTCTCAAAAGTCGTAAACTAACGCAAACAGAAAAGGACGGTATCTTATGCTTAATGTGATTTGGAGTTTGTTTTTTATTGTCGGTTTTATAAGCGCTTGCGTGCAAGGATTTTGGCTTGATAATCCGCAGATATGGACTGAAATTGTTAATCAATTGTTCAGTGCAGCTACCAATGCTTTTCAGCTGGCTCTTAATTTAACTGGTATGCTCTGTTTATGGTTAGGGTTGCTCAAAATTGCCGAAAAATCGGGATTAACCGAAATACTGGCAAAAGCATTAAGACCCTTATTTAAGGTGATTATGCCGGAAGTGCCTGAAAATTCTCCGGCTATAGGCTCTATCGTGATGAATATGGCTGCCAATATTTTAGGGCTTGATAATGCTGCTACCCCGATGGGGCTTAAGGCTATGGAACAGTTACAAGAAATCAACCCTCATAAAGAGCAAGCCTCAAATGCTCAGATTATGTTTATCGTAATTAATGCTTCTGCCATTACCGTTTTACCTATTTCAATTTTAATGTATCGCTCTTTGCAAGGTTCACTTAATCCGTCGGCGGTGTTTGTTCCGATATTGCTTGCCACATCCTGTTCCACCATTGCCGGATTTTTAGCAGTCGTTTTCACCCAAAAACTCAAAATATTCAACCGCACCATATTGACAACATTATTCGGCTTAGCGGCGATTGTCGGCGGTATCGCTTGGTATTTTTCCACTCTTGATGCCGAAATTCGTCTCAAATATTCGGAAACTTGTGGCAATGCTTTGATTTTGGGATTTATTACTTTGTTTTTATTGTACGGTGCATTCAAAAAGCTCAATTTATATGAAACCTTCATCAGCGGAGCCAAAGAAGGCTTTCAGATTGCTGTGCAAATTATTCCTTACTTGGTAGCAATGTTGGCTGCAATTGCCGTTTTGCGCTATTCCGGAGTTATGGACGGCATTGTTTGGTGTTTTGAAAAATTCTTTGCCATGCTCGGCTTTAATACCGACTTTATTCCGGCTCTGCCGACTGCGTTGATGAAACCGCTTTCCGGTAACGGAGCCAGAGCAATGATGATTGAAACTATGCAAAATTACGGAGCTGATAGTTTTCCGGCATTCGTATCCTCGGTGGTACAAGGTTCTACCGAAACCACATTTTATGTTATTGCGCTTTATTTCGGTGCAGTAAAAATATCGCAAACACGCTCGGCTTTGCCTTGTGCGTTATTCGCTGATTTAATCGGCATTATTGCCGCCATCAGCTTATCATACATATTCTATCAGGGGTAAAATATGAAAATATTGGTACAAAAAGTAATATCTGCTTCGGTTACCGTCAACGAACACATTGTTTCTGAAATTAAACAAGGTTATTTATTATTTGTCGGCGTAGAAAAAGAAGATGATAAATCAAAAGCTGACTATTTGGCTAAGAAAGTAGCCAATTTTCGCATATTTACCGATGAAAATGATAAGATGAATTTATCCATTCAAGATGTAGGCGGAGAAATTTTAGCCGTTTCACAATTCACTCTGGCCGCCGATTTAAGCCGAGGTAACCGTCCCGGATTCGATACTGCCGCCATCCCGCAAGTAGCCGAACCTTTATATGAATATTTTGTTGAGCAATTAAAAAGCTTTAACTTGCAGGTTAAAACCGGTATTTTTCAAGCCGATATGAAAGTATCTCTCATTAACGATGGGCCTTGTACATTTTTATTGCAAAAATAATAAGGCGCCGATTTAACAAGCGCCCTACATTCTTTTCTTGGATTAATTAATTAATTATCTTATCCTCCTCCAAACCGGTTTTTTGGCAGGTATAATCGGTTTCATACCGGATTGATTTACAGCGATTTCTTCGTTCGGCTCAGTCGTATCTTCTCCTGACGCCGCTGTTTCCTCACTTGGATTAGCCGTATCATCCGACTTAGCAACCTCTTCGCCCGATGGAGCTACTTCCTCATTCGGCTTAACTTCTTCACTGGATAGGGCTGTTTCCTCGCTCGGACTTGCTTTATCATCGCTTACTGTAGCTGTTTTCTCGCTCGGTTCAGCTACTTTTTTACCAGCCTTCACTTTCCTTTTATCCGATTGGATTTTCTTTTCAGCTAATTTAGCTCTCTGTTCGCCTGACTTAGCCACTTTCTCATCCAAAACAAACGGATAGAGGAAAACCATATGCGGATCGTCTTGCTCTGAATATATTTCCAACTGATTATCATCATTGATTTTGGTTTTATCCATATTGGCATATCGATAATCCTCCCAATGGTTGAAATTGAGATACATATCACCTTTGATTTCAATGTTTTTAATAACCATTTTCCCCGGTTTAGACTTAAAATCAACACGGAAATTGTAAATTCTTTCGGCCGGAATAACTAATTCCACGTGTTTATCTTCAGGGTTAACGTGCTTCCAAACCGAGTTTTTCTGGCTGAATACATCTTTTTTATCTTTGATGTATATCACTTGCAAAACTACCGGTTTGGAAATTTCCCAATCAATGACAAACGTCAGAGGTGCCGGCTCATAACTCTTATGTTCTGGCCTATTAAAACTGCCGGTAGCAAAAAGAGCGAAAGCCGCCAATCCGCCGAAAAATACAATTCCTAAAATCCACAGATATTTTTTCATCAAATCAGCCTATCTATTCAACGGTCTTACCAATACATTGATATTCAAAGCCGAACTTGATTGCTTCTTTAGGATTCAGCATATTACGGAAATCAAGGATTTTCTTGTTACGCATTAACTGAGCCAAACCGCTCAAATCTGCGCCGGAAAATTCTTTCCATTCAGTTAAAATAACCAAAACATCGGCATCTTTAGCCGCACTGTACATATCATCGGCATATGCAATTTTGTCACCCAAAAGCTGACAAGCTGTACCCATTGCTTTCGGATCATAAGCTACAATATCCGCTTTGTGTGCTAATAATTCGGCTATAATATCCATTGCCGGACTTTGACGACAATCATCGGTTCCGTCTTTAAATGCCAAACCCCAAACCGCAATTTTAGCATTCGGAATATCTTTAACAGCCTTTAACACACGTTCTGCCATTTGTTCTTTACGTTTATTGTTACCGGCGATGGTTGCTTCGATTAATTCAATCGGAGTACCTGCCATACGTCCCATAAATGCCATAGCCATCGTATCTTTAGGGAAACAAGAACCGCCAAACCCGATACCTGCATTCAAAAAGCGATTACCGATACGATTATCCAAGCCCATACCTTTAGCAACTTCGCTGACATCAGCTCCCGATTTTTCACAGAAATTGGCAATTTCATTAATGTAATGTATCTTCATCGCCAAAAACGCATTGGAAGCGTACTTAATGGTTTCACTGGAACGACGTGATACAAACAACATATTGGTTTTACCCTCGAAAGGCTTATATAATTCCTTAATCAAATTAGCAGCTTTTTCCGAATTGGTACCAACCACAATTCTATCCGGATTAAAGAAATCGTGTACGGCAAAACCTTCACGCAAAAATTCCGGCAGAGAAATCACATCAAAACGTGCCATCTTGTTTTTAGAAGTGATAAGCTGTTCAATATTATCTCCGGTTCCGACCGGAACTGTTGATTTGGTTGCAATTACGGTATAATCGGTCAAATATTCGGCCAATTCGGTAGCTGCAGCATAAATATATTTCAAATCAGCTTCGTGCGTCACCGGATGCGGAGGCGTTCCAACTGCTATCAATACCAAGTCAGCTCCCTCAATTGCTTTACGCATTGAGGTTGTAAAGGTTAATCTGCCGTTGGCGGTATTTTTTGCAAACAGCTCTGCTAAACCATCTTCATATATAGTAAGTTTTCCAGCTTTCAAATCATCTATTTTTTCTTTGATTTTATCTACGCAAACTACAGTATTTCCCAGTTCGGCCAATCCCACACCCGTAGGAAGTCCCACATAACCGGTACCGATAATTCCAACTTTCATTTCAAACTCCATAAAGTTAATAAACACTCTCTGCAGAATACAAAAGGACGCTTTTAATGTCAAGCGCCCTTTTAATTTTATGCAATCAAAGCTTTAATAATAGTCGTAAAATTCTTTCTTTTTCTTCTTTTTCTTGT
>OMQI01000039.1 GCA_900313185.1 uncultured Rhodospirillaceae bacterium | reverse complement strand
GGATAATGAGGTAAATGCGCCGCAACATTCCGACGACGTGTACACAAATAGAAAAAAAAGAAAAAAAATCGGCACGGCACCACGCATAAGCTCGGATAACGTGGATAGTACGAAGAAAGTCTTCTTGCGCAGTGTACACAAATAGTACATAAGCAAGAAGACTTTCAAGTAATAGACCGTTAAACGAGCTTATATTACCAAGAATATGAACTGCTGCGACGTATATACTTACTGAACTGACTATAAGGGAAGACAAATGAGAACCCTCAAGCCTCCTAATTCACTATCAGAAAGTTGAATACTGCCGCCGTGCGAAACTATAACATCTTTGGCAATCGCCAAACCAAGCCCGACACCACCGGTTTCTTTATTGCGAGAACCTTCCACACGATAAAATGCTTTAAATACATCGTCACGTTTATCTGCCGGAATACCCGGACCGTCATCATCAATACTTAATTCCAAACGCTTATTATCACTTTCAAGCTTAACGGCAATATTGTTACCATAATGAAAAGCATTTTCTATTACATTGGTAATCGCACGACGCAAAGCCTGCTCACGCCCCTGCACGGCGCTGACATCATAGTTGGTGGAATAACGTATCATTGCATTGGAATTTTTACGATATTTATTAATGATACCGGACACCATTTCATTAATATCAACAAACGATGATTTTTCACCACCTTCTCCACTTACAAATGCCAAATAACCATCAAGCATTTTTTCCATTTCATTGATGTCTTGAACAAATTCCTGATTTTCTTTACTGTCCGGAAGCATTGCAACTTGCAACTTCATTCTGGTAAGAGGAGTCCGTAAATCGTGCGACACACCGGCAAGCATCTGCGTTCTTTCCGATATTTGGCGCAAAATACGCTCTTTCATCTTAGTAAATGCCAGACCGGCACGACGAACCTCAACCGAACCATAAGGTTTAAATTTGGTATTTATACCTTTACCGAAATCTTCTGCAGCCGCTGCCAATTGCGAAATAGAACGTACCTGAACCCGCAAGAACAAAGCCGCCACCACAAACAGCAACAATGATGTTCCTATCATCCACAATACAAAGCCGAAAATAGAGGAGCTGAATATGTTCTTAACCGGAGTATTAAACACATACAAACCATCTTGTGTATCCACCAATATGTTTAAATTAGTGTGGTGTTGCTTTAAAAATATTTCAGTATCTGCCTGCGGAAATTGCTTGGCCAGCGATTCCGAAAGAAAAGCTGTGGCAAACTGCGTATGTTTTTTATTTTCACGCCAAACATTATGTTTATTCTCATTATCATAAAACGAAACGTCTAAGTTATATAACGATGATGCCAATTGCTTTACCGTCTGAAAATCAACATTTTCGTTGTGGTGAAGTTTGATTACGAAAGCCATATTGGAAGAAAGATTATCCGACAATTTATTACCAACTCTTTTCCAGTTTCCGTCAAAGAATGCATAAATAGAAACCACTTGTACCACAATCAGAGGAATAAAAATCAGCAACATTGTTCTGAAAAACAATGTCTTAGGCAAAAACTTACGTTTGAATACCGATAGAAAATTATTGATTTTTTGCGGAAATTTAATATGCATATCGTACTCCTATTCTGTTAATAACATATAACCTTTACCACGTACCGTTTGTAAATAGCGTGGATTTTTGGAATCTTGTTCGATTTTTTTACGCAATCTGGTAATTTGCACGTCAATGGAACGCGGACTTTGTTCGACTCCCAAGAGCTCAGCCAATTTGTCACGTGTAAAAATCTGACCTGCTTTTTGCCCCAAAATACTTAAAATTGATTGTTCAACCGGTGTGATATGAACTATCCCGCCTACCTTACTGCGTAATTCTTTGCTGTTCAAATCATACGAAAAATCGCCCAACTTCAATATCTGCTTATTTTCACTGTTTACAGACGGGACACGGCGTAAAATATTATTTATTCTCAACACCAATTCTTTTGGCTCAAAAGGCTTTGGCAAATAATCATCTGCGCCGGCTTCTAAACCGCTTATGCGATCCTGCGTTTCTCCCATCGCAGTCAGAACGATTGCCGGAACATCACTGTCACGACGCAATTTTTGCAAAAACTCCAATCCGCTTTCTCCCGGCATCATCACATCGACAATCAACAAATCAAAATCATACTGACGCAAAAACATTCTGGCATTTTCGGCATCTTTGGCCGCACTGACGGCAAAGCCGTTTTCTTGTAAATAACGAGAAAGCAAGCTTCTTAATCTCAAATCATCATCAATCACCAAAATGTGCGCATAGTCTTTAAGCATTTGATTTATGCGCCTGCCTTTTTCGATTTTTTACGAGCTATGGTTTTGGTAGTTTTAGATTTTTGCGCTACCGTTTTTTTAGCCGCTTTTACAGATTCAGTCTTTGTTGTTGCCGATTTTTTGGCCGTTGCTTTTTGGGTAGAAATTGTTTCGGCCTTAACCACAACTTCCTTAACAATTGCCACTTTTTTCGCTTCTTCCGCCTTAACATATTCCAGACTTTTTTGATAATACTGATATCCGGTAATAAAGGTTAATATTGCAGCGATCCACAACAAAACTTCACCTAAAACGCCCCAACCTATCCATAAATCTCTGAACAACATCATTGCAAGTGCCGTCATTTGAAAAGCCGTTTTCCATTTTGCCAATTTTGTAACCGGCAGACCTACATTAACTTCTCTCAAAAACTCACGCAAGCCGGACACTAAAATTTCACGGCACAAAATGACGAATGCAGGCAAAACGGTAAAGGAGCAACCATACATCCCCGGTTTCACCAAAATCACCACCAAAGCCGTTGCCACCAATAATTTATCGGCAATCGGATCTAAAAGACGACCAAACGATGAAGTTTCATTCCAAGCTCTGGCCAAATAACCGTCCAAATAATCGGTAATTGAAGCCGCTATAAATAATGCTCCGGCAAACATTGCCCACGCAAACGAAGTAAAATAAATCGACATAAAGATGAGCGGAATAACCGCTATACGTGACAAAGTCAAAATGTTAGGCAAATTATACACGAGATTTTCTCCCTCAAAAACACAGTAAATAACGTTATTATGTTCTGAGTATAAACATTTTTTTTAATTATGAAAGTAATTATATATTTTTTCCGCTGTTTTTTTACTTATTCCTTCAACTTTCATTAAGTCATTTAAGGATGCCTCTCTGATTTGTTCGGCAGAACCGAAGAAGTTGAGCAAATCACGTTTTCGTTTAGCGCCAATTCCTTCAATTTCATCAAGTGTCGATTTATATATTGATTTTGCCCGTTTTTTACGATGTGTACCAATGGCAAATCGATGCGCCTCATCACGAATATTTTGCATATAAAACGCTATTGCCGACTGATACGGCAATGAAAAACTTTCTTTCCCCAAAATATGATAAAACTCTTTGCCGGCATTGCGTTCCGGACCTTTCGAAATTGCTATTATGGTAATTCCCTGCAAATCATAATCGGCAAGAGCCTCGTGTACGGCGTGCAACTGTCCCAAACCTCCGTCCAACAATATCACATCCGGACGATTTTCTTCGCTCATACGTTCAAAACGCCTGATTAAGACTTCTTTCATCATAGCAAAATCATCATTAGTATTTTCGGTATATTTGATATTAAACGTGCGATATGATTTTTTATCAAATCCTTGCGGCGTTGCTACAATCATTGCCCCCACCGCATAACTTCCCTGATTGTGTGAATTGTCATAAACTTCGATTCTTTGAGGTATTTTTGGTAAATTAAAATACTTTTGCATTTCCGATAAATTTTCCTCGATAGTGGCACTGAGCGCCAATCTGCGCTCTATTGCCGCTTTAGCATTATCAACCGCACGTTCTATCAATTTTGCCTTATTGCCTTTTTGATAATACTTTATCTGCACGTTTAGTGCTTCCTGCAGAAAATCATTATTTTCCAATTTATGCGATACCAAAATTTCTTTCGGTGCAGTATGATCCGCATAAAAAGAGCTTATAAAACCTTCCAAAATTTCAGCCTCACTCATTTCCACCGCTTGTTTGGGAAAATATGGAATATTTCCGCAATTTTGCCCTGAACGAATGAAAAACACCTGAATACAAACCATGTTTTTATGTTTGACTACTGCCAAAGCATCTGCCGATTTAATATCGGCATATTCAACATTATATCCGCCTTGAATACTGCTGAGCGCACGGATTTTATCTCTGAAAATCATTGCCGTTTCAAAATCATTGTTATCACTGGCACGTTGCATTTGCTCTGACCATATTTCTTTAAGTTTGGTATCTTTTCCTTCCAAAAAATCAATAACTTCGTGCACCGATTTATTGTATTCGTCTTTGGAAATTTTCCCCACACAAGGCGCACTGCATCGCTTAATCTGGTATAACATACACGGTCTGTCACGATGACAAAACACATTATCCCGACAAGAGCGCAAACGAAAGGCCTTTTGTACAATATCCATAACATTGTTAACCGCCGTAGCACTGGCAAACGGGCCAAAATATTTCGCCTTATCCTTCCGAGTTCCTCTGCTTTTGCAAAGAGCCGGAAAATCAGCACTTAAATTAATCATCAAATGCGGAAAAGTTTTATCATCTTTGAGCAAAATATTGTATTTCGGTTCCAGCTTTTTAATTAAATCATTTTCCATCAACAAAGCTTTAGCTTCATTTTCTACAATAATAAACTCCATTTTATCCACTTCGGATACCATTCGTTTAATATGATCCGGTAATTTATCAAAATGCGTATACGCCACAATTCTTTTTTTAATACTCTTGGCCTTGCCGACATACAAAACCGAACCGCTTTTATCAAGCATACGATAAACTCCGGGATTAACCGGAGCAATCTTCACATAATTTTTTATAACTTCTATTCCGTGCTTGATATCCGACATATTACGCTCCGATTAATACTTTGGCAGCAGCTCTGGCCTCATCACTGATAACTTCACCTGATAACATTCTGGCTATTTCTTCCTGTTTTTCTTTGTTATTCAACTTATAAACCGAAGTAACCGTAGCCCCGTCTTTCACAAACTTTTCCACTTTATAATGACTGTCACTGTAAGCCGCAACTTGCGGAGAATGCGTGACCACCAAAATTTGCACCGCTTCGCCCAGTTTTGCCAACTTTTCGCCGACAGCTTGAGCCGTAGCTCCGCCGATACCACTGTCTACCTCGTCAAAAACCATCGTTTCAATTTGCGAACTTTTACCCAAGTTTACTTTCAACGCCAACATTAAACGAGCCAACTCACCGCCTGAAGCAATTTTGTTCAAATTTCCCAACGGACTTCCCACATTGGTAGAAATCATAAAACAAACATCATCAATACCATCTTCATTCCAAGCGGATTCATCTTTTAATTTAATATCCGTCATAAAACGGGCTTTTTCCATCTTTAGTGACAAAAGCTCATTTTGCATCTTTCCGTCAAGTCGCAATGCTGCCGATATACGCTCTTCGTGTACGATTTTCGCCTTATTTACATAGCTTTCTTTGGTCTTTCTCTCGGCATTTTGCAAAGCAACCAAATCGCCGGCAGATTTTTCCAATTTATCAAGCTGATTTTCCATATTTTGCCACACTTGCACCAACTCATCAACTTCAACCCGATGCTTCCGTGCCAAATCTTTCAAAGTAAACAAACGTTCTTCCACCGTATCAATATCGCTTTGATTCAATGTAGTTTCACGCATAGCCGTTTCAAGTTGTTCCCCAGCTTCCTCGGCATTAATAAGAGCCGTATCCAACAACTCATAAATGCCGGAATATCTATCATCAAGCATCGCATTAACCCTTGAAACAGCCGTTTGCGCCTGCCTTAAAGAATCACGTACACTTACCGATTGACCTTGCAGAGCATTATATGCCGAATTTAAATTATCCAAAAGTTTTTCACTGTTCATTAATTGAAGGCGTAATTTTTCCAATTCTTCTTTTTCGTTTTCCTTCGGTTTTACAGTTTCAAATTCTTTAATCCAATGCTTTAAATTTTCTTCTTCTCTGGCGGCATTTTCCACTTCATTTTGTAAATTTTCTCTTGCTACTTTTGCTTTTTTATAATTCAAAAAGGCTTCTTTCATATCTGCAAGTGCGGATGAATAACCACCATAATTATCCAAAACACTTAAATGAGTAGCCGGATTTAACAATCCCTGATTATCAAACTGACCGTGTACTTCCACCAAATAACCGCCGATTTCTTTCAATAATTTCTGAGTTATCGGCTGGTCATTAAAAAATATTTTACCTTTTCCGTCTTGCGACAAACTGCGGCTGATGATAATTTCTCTGGCAAAATCCAAGTCGTGTTCTTCGCAAAAATCCGCCAACTTTCCGTTTTTATCCGCTATTTCAAAACATCCGCTTACTACCAGCTTATCGCAACCGTTTCTAATCATTGCGGTTTCGCCACGATTTCCCAAAAGTAAACCAAGTGAGTCCAATAGTATGGATTTTCCGGCTCCGGTCTCACCGCTCAACACAGTCAAACCTTCCGATAACTCCATATCCAATTTATCAATCAAAACAACATTTCTAATTGATAACGACTTCAGCATTTATTTATCGCTTTTCGCCTCCTCATCGGCTGCTTCATCTTTTCCCCACGGCCAGAGAAAGTCTGCCGTCTTGCTCCAGAAACCTTTTTCCTGCTCCTCGGCTTTTT